>CAXUIE010000183.1:0-6894 GCA_964250825.1 uncultured Acidisphaera sp.
GCTCGGCCCCGGGCTGGGCCGGGGCCACCGCGGGCGGCGAGCCGACGCCCGCCGCAGGGCGGGCACCGCATCGCGCAGGTTGGCGAGCGGAGCCACGGCCGATAGCGCCGGGGCGAGCCGGGGCAGGGCGGCGATCAAGCGGTCACGGCGCGGGACGCCGTGTCGTTCGGCGCGCGCCGCCAGCCCCTCGATCTTCATCTTGGCCATGTCCACGCCCGTCGGGCATTCGCGGCGGCACGCCTTGCAGGACACGCACAGTTTCATCGCGTCGGACAGCGCGTCGGAGGCCAGCGCGTCGGGGCCGAGCTGGCCCGTGAGTGCGAGCCGCAAGGTGTTGGCGCGGCCGCGCGTGAGATGCTGCTCGTCGCGCGTGACCCGGTAGCTCGGGCACATCACCCCGGCGTCGAAGCTGCGGCAGGCGCCGTTGTTGTTGCACATCTCGACCGCGCCCAGCATTCCGCCGAGCGGGCCGGGGTGCTCGGACCAGTCGAGCCGGGGCGTGAAGCCGGCGGCGGGCGCGTAATCCGGCCCGTAGCGGAACAGGGCGCGGTTATCGAAGCGCGGGGCGCGGACGATGCGGTGGGGGTTGAGCAGCCCCGTCGGGTCGAACGCGTCCTTCACCGCCTCGAACGCGCGGGCGATGCGCGGCCCGAACATGGGCTCGTTGAACTCGCTCCGGCTGATGCCGTCGCCGTGCTCGCCGCTGTGCGAACCCTTGTACTCCCGCACCAGCGCGAAGCATTCCTCGGCAACCGCGCGCATGGTCCCGACGTCGGCCGGGTCCTTCATGTTCAGCACCGGCCGCACATGGAGGCAGCCGACGGACGCGTGCGCGTACCAGGTGCCGGTGGTGCCGTGGCGGGCGAACGCCTCGTTCAGCCGCTCGGTGTAGTCGGCGAGGTCGTCGAGGCCGACCGCGCAGTCCTCGATGAAGGAGATCGGCTTGCCGTCCCCCTTCATGGACATCATGATGTTGAGGCCGGCCTCGCGCACCCCAGCGATCTGCGCCTGAAACGCCCGGTTGGTCGCGCGCACCAGCATCCGGGGATGGCCGAGATCCCCGAGCAGGGTCTCCAAGGCATCCAAACGCGCGCCGAGCCGGCCATCGTCATCGCCGGCGAACTCGACGAGCAGCAGGGACTGAGGCTCGCCGATCAGCATCGCTTCGATGGTCGGGCGATAGATCGCGATCTCCCGGCCGAGGTCGATCATGGTGCGATCGACGAGCTCCACCGCCTCGGGGTCGAGGCCCACGATGTGGCGGGTCGCCTCCATCGCCGCCCGGAAGCTCGGAAACTGGCAGATGCCGAGCGCCCGGCGGGGCTTGATGGGTGCGAGGTCGAGCTCGATCGCGGTCGAGAACGCGAGCGTGCCCTCGGAGCCCACGAGCAGGCGCGCAAGGCTGGCTCGTCCCGCCATGCGGGCGGCGGGGGTGAGCGCGTCCAGATTGTAGCCGCCGACGCGGCGGAGCCGCCGGGGAAACCGGGCGGCGATCTCGGCCGCCTCCGCCGCGCCAAGCGCCCGCAGCCGCTGGACGAGACCCGCGACCCGTTCGGGCATGTCCCCGTCCGCATTGTCCGGGAGCGCGCCGAAGCGATGGCGCGTGCCGTCGGCCAGGATCGCGTCGATGGCGCGGACGTTATCGGCCATCAGGCCGTAGCGGATCGACTTGCCGCCGCACGAATTGTTCCCCGCCATGCCGCCGATCGTGCAGCGCGTGTGGGTGGAGGGGTCGACCGGGAAGAACAAGCCGTGCGGGCGGAGCGCCTCGTTGAGATGGCCGAGCACCAGGCCCGGCTCGACCAGCGCGGTTCGCCGCTCGGGATCGATCGCCAGGATGCGGCGAAGGTGCTTGGAGCAGTCGACCACCACGGCGCGGTTCACCGCCTGCCCGCACTGGCTGGTGCCGCCGCCGCGCGCCAGCACCGCCACCCCCGCCTCGCGGGCGAGGGCGAGGGTGGCCTCGACGTCCTCGGCCTGCCGCGGCACCACGACGCCGAGCGGCTCGACCTGGTAGATGGATGCGTCGGTGGCGTAGCGCCCCCGGCTCGCCGGGTCGAACAACACATCGCCGGCGACGGCGCGGTGGAGGCGGCCGGCAAGCCAGGGATCGCCCGGGGATGCGGTCATGCGAGCGGCTTGGCGTTGAGCGCCAACTCGTGGTCAATGAGCGGAAGACTGACCGCCGGCAATGCTCGCAGCGGGGATCGAAGGGCGGCAGAGAGGAGCAAGATGGCCTATTTCCAGTCACGTCCGGCGTCGGGTCGGCATTTCTTGCACGTGCCGGGGCCGAGCAACATCCCCGACCGCGTGCTCCGGGCGATCGACCACCCCGCGATGGACCACCGCAGCGCCGATTTCGGGCTGCTGGGGCGGCAGGTGCTGGATGGCCTCCGCCCGGTGTTCGGCACGACGGAGCCGGTGATCATCTATCCGTCCTCCGGGACGGGGGCCTGGGAAGCGGCGCTGGTCAACACGCTGTCGCCTGGCGACGCCGTGCTGATGTGCCGCACCGGCTGGTTCGCCGTGTTGTGGCTGGAGATGGCGCAGAAGCTCGGGCTCGAGCCGCGCGTGATCGAAACCGACTGGCGGCGCGGGGCCGATGTGCAGGCCATCGCGGCGGCGCTCGCCGACGACCGGGGCCAGCGGATCAAGGCGGTGTGCGTGGTGCACAACGAGACCTCGACCGGGTGCGCGAGCGACATCGCGGCGGTGCGCCGGGCGCTGGACGCCGCCGGGCACCCGGCGCTGCTGATGGTGGACGCGATCTCGTCCGTCGGCAGCATGGAGTACCGGCACGACGAATGGGGCGTGGACGTGACGGTGTGCGGCTCGCAGAAGGGCATGATGATGCCGCCCGGCCTCGGCTTCAACGCGATCAGCCTCAAGGCGCTCGAAGCCGGGCGCACCGCCCGGCTGCCGCGCAGCTACTGGGATTGGCGGCCGATGCTGGAGATGAACGCGACCGGCTATTTCCCCTACACGCCCGCGATCAACCTGCTCTACGGGCTCAACGAGGCGATGCGGATGCTGGCCGAGGAGGGGCTGGCGAACGTGTTCGCCCGGCACGCCCGGCTCGCGGAGGCGACGCGCCGCGCCATGGCTGCCTGGAAGCTCGAGAACCAGTGCCTCGATCCGCGCGCTTATTCGTCCAGCGTGACCGCGGCGCGGCTGCCCGACGGGCACAGCGCCGACGCCTTTCGCGCCGTGGTGCTGGAACGCTTCAACATGAGCCTCGGCACCGGCTTGGGCGTCATGAAGGATCGCGCGTTCCGCATCGGCCATCTCGGCGATCTGGGCGCGCTTCAGTTGCTCGGCGTGCTCGCCGGGGTCGAGATGGGGCTGCGGCTCGCCGGCGTGCCGCACCCCCAAGGCGGCGTGCAGGCGGCGATGGACTTCCTAGCCAACGGCTGATTCCCTTCCCGCGCCTTGGGTCCGCTCAGGCGTGTAGCGCCAAACGCTGGCCGGCGGAAAGTTGAGCGGGGTCCAGGCTTCTCGCCGCGCCGCCAACGCGTGCTTCCGCCAGGGCAGGGGCGATGTGACGCAGTAGCTGTAGTGCAGGAAGCCCTTGCCCGGGGCGACGGCGTCGATCGCATCGATGAAACGGCGCTGCTCGGCGAGCGGCAGCAGCACGAGCGGGATGCCGCACACCACGCTGCCGATCCGATTGTGCCATTGCCGCGGCAGGAGCTCTGGCAGCCGGCGGGCGTCGCCTTCGATGACGGGCACGTCCGGCAGGGTGCGCCGGAGATGGGCGGCCATCGCCGGCACGATCTCGACCACAAGCAGCTTTTCGGCCGGCACCCCGGCGCCGAGCAGGGCGCGGGAGATCACCCCCGTCCCGGCGCCCAGTTCCAGCACCGCTTGGTCCGGCGCCCGCTCGACTTGCGCCGCCACGCGGCGGCAGAGGGCGAGCGACGACGGCACAACCGAACCCATCTGCAGCGGGTTGACGAGCCATCGGCGGAAAAACATCCACCTGTCTGCGTCGGGCTCTCGCCCGAATGGGGTCGTCCGCACGGCCTGCCGACGTGCGCTGTCCACTGTCCGGCTCATCGTGAGGTGTTCTCCGCTTCGTGATCACACGCGTATCGGCTGGTGAGCCGAGACCAAACGGCTGGCCTTACCGCTTGCCGAACGAGGTTCCCGATATGCTACACATCGGGTCGCACAGGTCCTCAACCCATCCACTCTGGGATTGCATCATCGCGATGACCGCACGCATCTTGATCGTGGATGACGTCCCGTCTAACACGCGGTTGCTGGAAACCAAGCTGTCGGCGGAATATTACCAAACGGCCACTGGGCAGAACGGTCCGGAGTGCCTGCGGCTCGCCAAGGCGTGGCAGCCCGACCTCATCCTTCTCGACGTCATGATGCCGGAGATGGACGGCTACGAGTGTTGCCGTCGTTTGAAGGATGATCCGTCGACCTTGCACATCCCGGTGGTCATGGTCACCGCGCTCGGCGAGCCGTCCGAGCGCCTGCGCGGTCTTGAGGCCGGAGCTGACGATTTTCTCACCAAACCCGTGGAATATGACACTTTGCTCGCCCGGGTTCGCAGCCTGGTGCGTCTCAAGCGGCTGCTGGACGAGTGGCACGCGCGCGGGCAAACCGCGCGGGCCCTTGGGCTGACCAACCCGCCGGCGGTCATCCCGTCCGTTCATGGGGCGCGGGCGCTGGTGGTGGACGACTGGGACGTCGGGCTCGAGCAGGTGCAGGAAGCGCTTTCGCGAGAGGGCGTGCTCGCCGGCCGCGCCCGCAACGAGGAGGAAGCACTGGCGCTGAGCGCGGCGATCCCGTTCGATCTCATCGTGCTCAGCCTCAGCATGGGAGGCGACGATCCGTTGCGCCTCGCCTCGCGCCTGCGGGCCGACGACGCCACGCACGAAATCCCCATGCTGCTGATCGCGGAGCCCGACCAGCGCCGGCGCCTCCTCCGAGGCTTCGATCTCGGCGCCAGCGACTGGCTGATCCGCCCGATCGACCAGAATGAGCTGCGGGCGCGGGCGCGCAACCAGATCCGGCGCAAGTTCTACCACGACCGGCTGCGGGCCGATCTCGGGCACGCATTGGAAATGGCGCTGACCGATCCGCTGACTGGTCTCTACAACCAGCGCTACCTGCTTCGCCACCTTCGCGGGTTGCTGTCCGGCGGGGATGGGCACGCGATCGCTCTCGTCGTCATCGACGTGGATCGTTTCAAGTCGATCAACGACGCATGGGGCCATGCCGCGGGCGATCGGATGTTGAAGGCGGTGGCGGAAACGCTGCGGGGCAACACGCGCGTGTTCGATTCGGTGTCGCGCTATGGCGGAGACGAGTTCGTCGTGATCATGCCGGGCACCGATGCCACGGATGCCGCCTACGCCGCGGAACGCCTGCGAAGTGCCGTGGCCGCCCTCTCGATGGACCCGACGGAGGGGCCGCCGCAGGTGACCATCAGCGTCGGCCTCGCCTGCACGGCCGGTCGCGACATGTCCCCCGAGGGATTGCTGGGCGAGGCGGACGCCGCGCTCTACGCGGCAAAGCGGGCCGGCCGCAACCGGGTGGAAGCGGCCGTCGCGGAATGACGGCGAGGAAACCGCCCTGGCTTCCAATCGGGTCGGCGCCGTTACTTGATCTTGGCTTCGCGGAACGGGACGTGCTTGCGGGCGACCGGGTCGTATTTCTTCATCTCGAGCTTGCCGGTCTGGGCGCGCGCGTTCTTCCTGGTGACATAGAAATAGCCGGTGTCCGCGCTGGATACGAGCTTGATCTGGACGGTGTTGCTCTTGGCCATGGTGGTTGATCTCCGTTCGTCGGCGTGGCGCTTCGCACCAATCTAATAGCTTAGCGCTCCCACCGGGTGTTTCGGGGCGCGCCGGTTCGCAACTGAATCGCGCAGGCGGGGGCGGCTCGTCAAGCTAAGGACGCGGAGCCATCGGCATGCCGGCGCGCGCGGTTCCGGTCGAGGGCGGCAGCAGCGCGGTCGCGTAGGCGCCCGGGTTGCCGAGCAGAAAGCGGGCGGAGCCGAGATCGCTGTCGCGCCCCTCCGAAGCGGGGCAGGCGCTCCGGATGGCAAGGATTTCGGCCACTGGGATCGGCGCTCGGGCGTGGTTGTGCCGTTCAAGGGCCTTGGCCATCGGCGCCTCCCCGGCGTCAAGCGACCGCAATTGACGGGCGAGTTCCTGTTCGCCCAAGCTCGTGCAGACTTGCGGCAAGACGCCCAGCCCGTGGATCGGCCAGCCCAGCGGGGCGAGGACGCGGCTCCAGGTCACGAACAGCTCGCCTCCGTTCGGCAGGGGGGTGATCGTCTGAACCAGGCCTTTCCCCAGCGTGGAGCTGCCAACCACGACCGCGCGTCCCCGGTCGGCCAGCGCGGCGGCCAAAATCTCGGCCGCGCTCGCCGTCCGGCCGTCGACCACGACCACCACGGGAAGCTCGCCCGTCCGCTCGTTCGAAGTCGAGCGCCAAACGTGAGCCGCCTCGGGATCGCGTCCGGCCGTGGTGGCCACGATCCCCGGCGGCAGTAGCGCATCCGCGGTTGCCACCGCTTGGCGCAGCAGCCCGCCGCGATTGCCGCGCAGGTCGAGCACAAGCCCCTGCAACGGCTTGCGGGAACCCAGATTCCGTTGGATTTCATTCAGGAGCCGCTCGCCCGTGCGACGGCTGAACCCCGTCACACGCAAAAGCAGGAGCTCGCCCGCGCGCTCCGCGAACACCGTTTCCGGCGGCGTCGCCGATCGCTCGAGATCCGCCCGGTGGGCGCGTCCGTCGCGGCCGCGCCAGACGATCGTGATCAGCGTGCCTTCGAGCCCCGTCATCAAGTCGAGCACCGTCGCCGCGTTCTTGCCCCGGCTCGGCTGGCCGTCGACCGCGATGATCCGATCCCCCCGCCTGATCCCGGCGCGC
>CAXUIE010000184.1:0-6856 GCA_964250825.1 uncultured Acidisphaera sp.
GCTCATCAAGGGCCTCGGCGATCATCTTCTCGCGCAGCAACGCCCCGCCGAGGCCCTTGATGAGCCGGAGCATCCGAGACTCGATCTCATCGGCGCCATCGATCGCAAGATCGAGCACGGAAAGCGCGGACAGGTCGGCCAGCGCGATGCCGAGCGAGGCGGCGTGGCGCTCGGTTTCGACCGAGGTCGGCACACCGGTCACGCGCAACCCATTCTCCCGCACGCGGCGCCCCAGCGCTTCCACAAGGAACCACGCCGTCGAGCCCGTGCCGAGGCCGAGCAGCATGCCGTCCTGGATCAAGGCCGCCGCCGCCTCGCCGGCCGCGCGCTTCGCCGGATCAGGCGCGTCGGCCATCTTACTCGGCCCAGCGCCCAGCCGCCGCCCGATCGACGAACCAGAACAGCTCGCCCTGCGGATGCAGCCGCCCCGTCGGCGTATCGTTGTTGCCCGACAGCACGCGGTCGAGCGTCGCCCGCTTGTCCTCGCCCGCGATCAGGAAAACCGTCGTGCGGCTGCTTTCGAGCGCCGGGTAGGTGAGCGTGATGCGAGGCTCGGAACGGCCGTGCTCGACGGCGGCCACCCAGCGCGCCCGCTCATGCAGAACGGGCTGTCCAGGGATCAGCGATGCGGTGTGCCCGTCGTCGCCCATCCCGAGAAGACTGAGGTCGAGCAGCGGCCGACCGGGATCGAGCTGATCGGCGCCGTAGAGTTTCTTCAACACCGTCTCGTACCGCGCCGCGCCCTCCTCTGGCGTGAGCCCGTCGAACGGCACCGGATGAATGTTGGCCGAGGGCGCCGGCGAACCTGACAGCAAGGCGCCGCAGATCATCCCGAAGTTGCTGGCGGGATCACCCGGATCAACGAACCGCTCGTCGCCCAGAACCCACTGGGTACGATCCCACGGCAACTTGTCCCGCAATGGCGGCTGCGCCAGCGCTTCGTACATCGGCTTGGGCGTCGAGCCACCGGCGAGCGCCACCACGAACTGCCCGATGGTTGCCCTGGCCTGTTCGACCAGGAAGGCAGCCCCGCCTCGGGCGAGCGCCGCCTTGTCGTCGAACACGCGCACCGTTCCGATCGCCGGCTTCATCCCGCGCCCTCCGCTCAGGTGTGGTGCTTATCGTCCGAGGGGTCGAGCGGACGCCAGGAACGGTGCTTGGAGCCCTTGCTGATCAGCGCGGCGGCGGCCGTCGGGCCTTCGGAGCCCGAGGCGTAGTTCGGGAAGTGACGCGGACTAGTGACCTCCCAGTTGTCGAGGATCGGCTGCACAACGCGCCAAGTCGCCTCCACCATGTCCGCGCGCTGGAACAGCGTCGGATCACCCATCATGCAATCATAGATCAGCGTCTCGTAGCCGACATTCGGCTCGGGCGCGAACCAGTCGGTGTAGCGGAAATCCATCCGCACCGGGGCGAGTTGCATCGTCGGCCCTGGCCGCTTGACCTCGAACTGCAACGAGATGCCTTCGTTCGGCTGGATCCGCAGGACCAGCCAGTTGGGGGGCAAGTCGTCGACCGGCGTGTCCTCGAACGGCGCGTAGGGGGCTTGCTTGAAGCGGATAGCAATCTCGGTGAGGCGCGCCGTCATGTGCTTGCCGGTGCGCAGGAAGAACGGCACGCCGGCCCAGCGCCAGTTGTCGATCATCACCCGGATCGCAACATACGTCTCGACGTCCGAATTCGGCGCGACGTCGGGTTCCTCGCGGTAGGACACGACTTGCTGGCCATTCACCGTGCCGGCCGCATACTGCGCGCGCACCACGTCCTCGGGATCGAGCGGCTTGATGGCGGCGAACACGTCGGCCTTCTTGGTGCGAATGGCGTTCTCGTCGAACCCGACAGGCGGCTCCATCGTCACCATCGCCAGAAGCTGGAAGACATGGTTGGGCACCATGTCGCGCAGCGCGCCGGTGTGCTCGTAGAACCGCCCGCGATGCTCGACCCCGACGACTTCGGAAACGGTGATCTGCACATGGTCGATCCGGTCACGGTTCCAGATCGGCTCGAACAGCCCGTTCGCGAACCGAAACGCCATGATGTTCTGCACCGTTTCCTTGCCCAGGAAATGATCGATGCGATAGATCTGGTGTTCGTCGAGAACCTTGAGTAGGCGGACGTTGAGGTCCCGGGCCGAGTCGAGGCTGTGACCAAACGGCTTCTCGACCACGACGCGCCGCCACCCGTGTCCGTCCTCGTGCGCGAGCCCCGCGCGACCGAGATTTTCCACGATGGTCGCGAAGAACCGGTCGGCGACGGCGAGATAGAACAGCACGTTTCCGCCGGTGCCTTGGCGGCCGGCAACGCCGTTCAGGTGGTCGCTGAGCTGGTCGTAAAGTTTGGGATCGTTGAGGTCGCCTTTCACGTATGACATGTGCGCGGTGAGCCGCTTCCACGCATCCTGGTCGACGCTGCCGAGTTCGTCCTCGCTCGACTTGTTGCCGACGAAGCCACGCAGCATGTCCAGCAGGCTGTTGCGCCAATCGTCCACCGTGCGATCAGCGATGTCCACGCCGACGATCGCGAACTTGTCGGGAATGAGCCGCGTGGACGCCAGATTGTAGAGGGCGGGGAACAACAGTCGCCTCGTCAGGTCCCCTCCCGCCCCGAAAATGACCATCGCGCACGGCCCGGGCGGGGGCGCCGGCTTACGCGGTGGTGCCGCGAGCACGCGGGTGGGCAGAGCCTGGTCAGGCATACGGCGCGGTTCCTTCTCGGCAGCTCAGGAGGCTTTACGCTGTTCCTCGCGCATCTCGCTGTTGCGCTCCTTGATGGTCGCGAACAACTTGTCGAACGCGTCGGCGAACTGCTTGACGCCGTCCTCGACCAGTTCGTCGGTGACCTCGTCGAGCGAGATGCCGTGGCTCTTGAGTGCGAGCAGGGCGGCGCGCGCGCCGGAAACGTCGTCCTCGACGGTGTTCGGCTTGGCGGTGCCGTGGTCGCGGAACGCGTCCATCGTCGCCGGCGGCATGGTGTTCACGGTCTCGCGGCCGATCAGACGATCGACATACAATGTGTCGGGGTAGGACGGGTTCTTGGTCCCCGTCGATGCCCAAAGCAGGCGCTGCGTGTGCGCGCCCTTGGCCGCGAGCGCCTCCCATCGCGGGCCGCTGAACAACTGCTTGTAGCGCGCGTACGCCACCTTGGCGTTGGCGATTGCGACCTTGCCGCGCAGCGCGTCGAGCGGCGCCTTCTCCTCGCCGCGCGCGATGGCGGCATCGATCAGCTTTTCGACCGAGGTGTCGATCCGGCTAACGAAGAAACTCGCGACGCTGGCCGTGCGGGACAGGTCGTCCCGCTTGCCCGCCAGGGCCTCGAGGCCGGCAATGTAGGCTTCCACTACCTTTTCGTAGGCCGAGATCGCGAACAGCAAGGTGACGTTGATGTTGATCCCCTCGCCGATCAGGGTCTGGATCGCCGGAATGCCGGCCGGGGTTCCCGGCACTTTGACCATCAGGTTTGGCTTGTCGACCAGACGCCAGAGCCGCCGCGCTTCGACGAGCGTCGCCTCCGTGTCGTTGGCGAGGTACGGCGAGCATTCGAGGCTGATGTAGCCGTCGCTTCCGTTGGTCGCCTCGTAAACCGGCCGCAGCACGTCGGCGGCCTCCTTGATGTCGCCTATCGCGATGCGCTCGTAGATTTCCGACGCACCATCGCTGCCCTGGCCTTGTACAGCATGGAAGTCGCCGGCGTACTCGTCGCTCTCGCCGATCCCCTTCTGGAAGATCGACGGGTTGGAGGTCACACCCTTGAGGCCATCGCGCTCGATCAGGGTCGCTAGCTCACCCTTGCGGATCAGACTACGGCGAACGTAGTCGAGCCAGGGCGACTGGCCGCAGACTTCAAGCTGCTTCAGCGGGTTCATGAGGAAAGTTCCTTTCGATATCGAACGGCCCTTACTCGGCGGCCTTTGCCATCGTTGCGTGCGCCGCGAGCTGCTCGCGGGCGGCCTTCAGGACGGCCTCGGGAGTGAAGCCGAACTTCTCCAGCAGGGACTTCAACGGTGCGGACGCGCCGAAGGTGTGCATGCCGATGATCTTTCCGTGCAGCCCCGCATAGCGATCCCAGCCCCAGGTCGCGCCCTGCTCGACCGCGACCCGCGCCTGCACGTCGTCAGGGAATACGGAGCGTCGGTAACTCTCGTCCTGCTGCTCGAAGATGTCCCAACACGGCATGGACACGACGCGGGCGCGCACGCCCTCGGCGATGAGCG
Source organism: uncultured Acidisphaera sp. (assembly GCA_964250825.1). GTDB lineage: Bacteria > Pseudomonadota > Alphaproteobacteria > Acetobacterales > Acetobacteraceae > CAVWQV01. The sequence continues at coordinate 4,211 of CAXUIE010000184.1, forward strand.
CTTCGTAGGCGCCGACGCAGAGCCCGATATCCCCGCCGGTCGCCATCAGGATCACTTCGGGCTTGCCGCCGTCCGGTGGGTCGGCGAGCACGTACGCGCCGCGATGCAGGCCCGCGGCTGAGTTATACTTGCTCCGGTCGAGCGTCGGCAGTGGCTGGCGGCTCAGGACGAGGCAGGTGGGGCTGTGTGTCTCGGTCATCACCAATCGCCACGCCTCGGCCACCTCGTTGGCGTCGCACGGCCGGACGGTGTGCAGGCCCGGAATGCCGCGCAGGCTGGCGAGGTGCTCGATTGGCTGGTGCGTCGGCCCGTCCTCGCCCACGCCGATGCTGTCATGGGTGAAAATCCAAGCTACCGGAAGCTCCGAGATGGCGGACAGCCGGAGTGAGCCGCGCATGTAGTCGGAGAAAATCAGGAACCCCGAGCCGAAGGCGCGCAGGTTCGAGTACCCCATGCCGTTCACAACCGCGCCCATCGCGTGTTCGCGAACGCCGAAATGGAAATTGCGCCCGTCGTAATGGCCGGCTTCGAACTCGCCCGCCCCGGCGAAGCCGAGCTTGGTTTTCGTGGAAGGGGCGAGGTCCGCCGCGCCCCCGAGCAACCAGGGCACCTCCTCAGCCAACGCATTCAGCACCTTGCCGGACGATTCGCGGCTGGCGATGCCCTTGGGATCGGCCGAAAACGTCGGGATCGCCTTCTCCCAGCCTTCGGGCAGCTCGCGGTTCTGGATCAGCTCGAACTCACGGGCCAGGTCAGGAAAGGCTTGGCGGTAACGCTCGAACATTGCTTCCCAAGACTCCCGCGCGGTCCGCCCGCGCCGGCCGATGCCACTCGCGAAATGCTCGTACACGCCGTCCGGCACCAGGAACTTGGCGTCCTCCGGCCAACCGTAATTGCGCTTCGCCCCCCGGATCTCCTCCTCGCCGAGCGGCTCGCCGTGCGCCGCGGCCGTGTCCTGCTTGGTGGGCGCGCCGTAGGCGATGTGGCTTTCGACGATGATCATGGTCGGCCGCCCCGACTCCGCCTGGAACTGCTCGATGGCGGCGGCGATCGCCTTGCGGTCGTTCGCGTCGCGCACCCGGAGCACGTTCCAGCCATAGGCCAGAAAGCGGGTGCCGACATCCTCGCTGAACGCGAGCGCGGTGGAGCCCTCGATGCTGATCCGGTTGCTGTCGTAGATCCAACACAGGTTGGCCAGCCGCAAATGTCCGGCCAGCGAGGCGGCCTCGCTGGAGATCCCCTCCATCATGTCCCCATCGCCGCAGAGCGCATAGGTGTTGTGCTGGCTGATGGGGAAGTCCGGACGATTGAAGCGCGCCGCGAGCCAACGTTCCGCGATCGCCATCCCGACGCTGTTGGCGACGCCCTGGCCCAGCGGCCCCGTCGTGCATTCCACGCCGGTTGTCAGGTGGTACTCCGGATGCCCCGGGCAAACGCTACTCAATTGACGAAACTGCTTGATGTCGTCGAGCGTCACCGCCCGCCGGCCGCGCGGGCGATCCTTCTCATCGAACGCCTCGACCCGGGCGAGGTGCAACAAGGCGTAAAGCAGCATGGAAGCGTGGCCGACCGAAAGCACGAAGCGGTCCCGGTTCGGCCAAACCGGGTCGGACGGATCGTAGTTCAGCTTCTCGTTCCAAAGCGTGTAGCCGACCGGCGCCAAACCCATGGGTGATCCTGGGTGGCCGGAGTTGGCCTTCTGCACCGCGTCCATGGCGAGCGTGCGAATGGTGTTGACGCAAAGCAGGTCCATGTCCGTAGCCATTCGACTAGTCCCTTTGCTGTTCAGGCCGATCACGGCAGGGCCGGGACAACGCACGAGGCGCATACCGCCGCGCGCCGCCAGTTGACGCGAGCGAGCCTATCACGCCGCCGGCCGGCGCGACACGCCCGGCCGGCAAGCACATTGCACTGCAGGGCGCCGCGGCACATGGGACCGGAGCGCGGGCAAGCTCAGCTCTGGTGCGAGGCGGACCAGGCAAGCTCCTGGTAGCCCGGCTTGTAGTTGCGGTTGTTGATGGTCGGATCCCGGTTGACCAGCGGCCGAGCATACATCGGATGCCGCATGGACCGCACTTCGTGCTCGATCGTGAAGATCACGCGGCCGTCCGCGGGGTCGATGATGTCCTGGAAGCGGTATTGATGCTGGTCGCTTTCCTCCGTGACGAGGCCGCGTTCGAGAAGGCGCCGATGCGGCCCGGAGAAATCCACGAGGCTGATTTGGACGTGGTGTCCATCGAACGGCGGCAGCTCCACCTCGGCCTCCCGGAAGACCAGCGCGTTGCCGTCACCGACGGACGCACGAGCGTGCCGGCCGGCCGCGTCCTCCGCGATGAAGGCGGCTCCCTCGAGGATCTCGCGATAGAACCGCACGATCCCGTCCAAGGTTCCGGGCGGCACGTCGAACTCCACGTATGGCATCCCGAGCCGCATCGCTCCGAAACGGGCGGGGTCGGGCGCGTGGCAGCGAATGCGGTTGCCCCAGGGGCAAACGGTGTCGACGCCGTCGGCGCGCTCGCGAAACGAGAACTTGGTGTCCGAGAGGTCCTTCTGCACGCGGGCGAGGCGCGGCAACAGCGCGTCGAGATCAGGCAGCACAAGCCCGGTGACGCCCCGCAGAACCTGTGGCGGGCGGGAGGGCAGATG
>CAXUIE010000185.1:0-6841 GCA_964250825.1 uncultured Acidisphaera sp.
ATGTCACCCCGGCCGCCCCCCCTGCCCTCCTGGGGACTAAGAGTCGCGATGGCCAACAACAACGCCGAGCTTTACCGGCATTTTGAAATCACTCCTGGAGGACCCCCGGGGTCATCATGGCACCACCCCTGGGAGCCCGCAGGGGAACGGGGTTCGCGCCTGGCAGGACTAGACGCCCGCGCAACCGCTGCGGCAGCCCTGGCCCGCGAGGTCGGCGGTCCGCGTGGCGGCCTTAGGAAGAGGCAACGCGCCCTAGACGGCCGGGGTGAGGGAAACTGCCCTGCCGACCCTGGAGACCGCCTGGCGCGAGTCTACGGGGTCTTGTGGGCCGGGTTGCTGAGGTCAACGGACAGGGTGGGAACACGAAGCCCGTCCAGGCGCGGGGGCACCTCGGGAAGCCGTATCACGAACCGATCGATGAGCGTTGACCGGCTGTTGACACGGGACATCGAACCCGGTAGGGTTACCTCAACACGCCACCCGGATGACCGATATGCTCCCGCCTGCCCGCACGTTCGTCGCCTATCTCCGCGTCTCCACTGACGGCCAGGGACGTTCCGCGCTGGGCCTAGAGGCCCAGGAAGCCGCTGTGCGGGCCTTCTTGGCCCCTGGGGAACGACTGCTGACGCCTCCCTATGTGGAGGTCGAGACCGGGAAGAGTGCCGAGCGGCCGAAACTCCGCGCGGCCTTAGAACGGTGCAAGAAGACCGGGGCGACGCTGCTCATTGCTCGATTGGATCGGCTGGCCCGCAACGTCCGGTTCATCGCGACATTGATGGAGGAGGGCGTGCCCTTCGTCGCGTGCGACATGCCCAGCGCCACGCCGTTCATGCTCCACGTCTACGCGGCGGTGGCGGAGGAGGAGGCGCGGGCAATCTCGCGGCGCACCAAGGCGGCCCTCGCGGCCGCAAAGGCCCGAGGGGTCAAGCTTGGGGGTGACAGAGGCTATCGACCGGAGAGCCCGCCCGATGCCCGGGCCGGGGCGGCTGCGAGTGCCCACGCAAGGCAGACCAAGGCAGACCATGCGGCCCACGATCTACTCCCTATCATTGAGGAGTTGCGCGGCGGCGGCGTGACTAGCCTCGCCGGGATCGCGGCGGCCCTCAATGAACGGGGCGTGAGGACCGCGCGTGGCACTGGCGTCTGGACTGCCACGGGCGTTCGGCGGGTTGTGCGCCGCGTAGAGGACCGGCAGGAAGAAGCGGCGTGAAGCTGGCATTAGATGTTGCGAGCGCGACCTTCGCGTTCCTCGCAGCCGTGTGGTGGTTCCGATCCGCCTCGCATGCCCTACCGCAGCCCGTAACCTATGTGGGTTACACTCCGGGACACGATCCGTTCCTGCAGGCACTTCAGGCAGGTGTGCGGCTGAACAGGTGGGCGGCACTGTTCGCGGGCCTCGCTGCGTCCCTTCAGGTAGCGTCCACCCTTTTCAGCGTCATACAGCGAACGCCGTAGAGCTATCGCCCTGGCCACTTGCCATCCGCCGCGGGGTCCAACCAGCGCAACTCAACTGACCGAGGCCTCGATCACCGGTCGGCCACGGCAGGGAACGCGGCAGGACTGACATCGCAGCCGCTTCACGACGGCCCGACCGCCACGGCGGGCGCTATGGTCCCCGCGAGACTGCTTACCGTGACAGAGCGGCCAGCCAAGTGCCGGGGACCGGCGGCTGTCAGGCTCCCGCGAAGGTCTCCGCGAACTCCGCGCACGTTGAACTCGCTCGAAAATGCTGTTGCCACGCCGGAACAAGAAAAAGCAAGGTTCAGGACGACGGACCAAGCAAACTCAACGCGGTCGGCCCTTACCACCATCCGCCAGAGGCGAGTGACGACCCGAGACCCGGTATGTTGGTATGGGACAGCCGTGAAGCGAGAAGACAAAAACCTGCCTGCCGGCGCCGGTCCGACCAGGGCGAGGCGGCACAGTTAACCGATAATCAAGGTCATACTCGTAGTGACGCAGGGAGTCACCGACGGATCGGACGATGATAACTGACATCGAGCGCAAACTGGGTCGCGCACTGACCGAGCAGGAACAAGCTGGCTTCTGGGCACGTGTCGATAGGAGCGAACTGAACGGTGGTTGCTGGGTGTGGACATCGCCGCCAAACAAGGACGGCTACGGTGTTCGTTGGTTTGGCGGTGCCCCGCTGTATGCCACCGCGTTGCTTACGAGCTGGTCAAAGGGCCAATCCGGGAAGGACTGCTTGTTCGCCATGGCCCCTGCAGCAAAGAACGGGGCGACAATCTCTGCGTCAACCCCGACCACCTCACAACCGGAACTGCCGGCGACAATGCAGCCGACTACCGTCTCGGGTGGTGGCGCTTGGACCTCGCCGACATACCGATGACTGATGAAGAGCGGGAGACTTCCTAACCTGTCTGCCGTTGGCGCGAAAAATCCTTGAGGAGCACGACGCCGCCACGGCAGCGAGCGCGGACGCTAAGTCCTCCGACCGTGACGCGCCTTCAGGCGTCCGATGCGTTGGCTTGTCGGCACCTAGGTAGGAAGCTCATCTCAGTCCCTCCCGTAGCGAGCCCTAGGTCTCCAGGGCCTGGTAGTCCCATGGTTCCCATAGGTGCTCGCCTACGGCTCTCCTCTCCCTCACGTGACCCCATGGCCGCCCTTACCGACCCTTCGTCAATAGGGAGCCCTTGGCCACTTGGGAGTTCTCAGGGCTACCCTGGAGCCGTATGTGGAAACATCTCGGAGGAGCGGATAGGCGACCCCGAGTCGCTCCGCTATGCCCGCCCTATCGACCTGACACGGACCGCCGGGTCAGAAGCATCGCGCCACCTGACCGGGACGGTCCTCGACCTGCTACGGCCACACTTGGACCGCAAGCGCCCGCTAGGGCCAACGGGGCTACAGACTGCCCAGGAGAGCACGGCGGCCATTCTGGGCGGGTTGATACGCCCGGGTCTGAGGGGACGCCCGGTGACGGCTCCCCGTCGCCCCGGCGCGTCGCTGTGGCGGCACAGCTTGGTCGGGCAGCGCGCGTTCTGGGCCAAGGCGGACGCAATGGCGGCGGCGGGCCTCCTAGGGACAAAGGCGGGCATCAAGGTCCCTGACACTTGGTTCGATGTGACCACGTTCGGCGGCATAGGGGCAGCATGGTGGCCAACGCCACGGCTCCTCGCGCTCGCGGCGGCGCATGGCATCATGGTGGAGACGCTCGCGACGGACTGGCCGATCTCCCAGGCAGCAGAGGAGCAGCGGGTCGCCCTGTCGCATGAGGATGTCGTGGTCGTGAGGGCGATTGAGGGAGAGCGCGCCGCGGCGCTTCCTGTCGGCCAACGTGAGACTGCCGTGGAGCTTCGCAGCCGCGTGGTCCGGCTGAATGCAGCCGTCGGCGCGGCGAACATTCGGGGATGCCTCGCCCCGGCCTTCCGGCGCATCTTCCATGGCGATCTACGCTTGGAGGGTCGGCACTACGCCCTGGGCACGAACAACGTGCAGACGATGCCGCCCGCGGAGCGCGCCGCCGTGACCATCGGAGGCGAGGCGGTGGTCGAGTTGGACATTCGCGCATCGCAGCTGTCGGTGTTCCTCGGTCTGACAACCGGTGCACTGCCGTCCGGCGATCCCTACGACGTAGGAGGGGTGCCGCGGGGCGCTGCCAAGGCATGGACCACCATGACTTTCGGGGCCGGTAAGTCTGCTGTCCGGTGGTCAGACCGAACCCCCGAGAACGCACGCGGGGTGCCCTGCAGCGCCGTGCGCGACGCCATGCTGAGGACCTACCCGACCCTCGCGGCAATCGACGCGGTCCTGCCGGCAGACCTGCGGGCCAAGTTGCCGCCCGACAAGCTCGCGTGGGCTGCCGGTCGGTTCCTCGTGGGGGTCGAGGCGGCAATCATTTCGGACGCCATGGACGCGGTGTTGCAAGCGGGCGGCGTGCCCTTGCCGGTGCATGACGCCTTGATTGTCGCGGAACGGTGGCGACCCTTGGCGAAGGCAGTAATGGCGCGCGCGTTCGTCACACGGACCGGCGTCATTCCCGCCGTGCGGTAGCAACGCAGGGCGGCGGTTGGGGGAGTTGGCGATGATACGGCTACGGATGGTTGCGGTCGTCGGCCTGCTAGAGCTGGCAACCTGCTCGCGAGAGGCAGACATTGTGCCCCTGAACGACGCAGCGACTGCTACCGGTGTTCCGAAGCTCTCTGCGGTTCTGTATGGCACCGGATATGGGCCTGTCACGGTGACAATGCCAGACGGCGAGGTTCTGAGCGGTCACTACCGGCTCGCGGTGGGCGGTGCGGTCGCTAGTGGCTTCGGCACTGCCGCGGGTCCCGGGGGAACAGCCGTCGTGAGTGGCTCGTCGAGTGTCGTCTCGATGCAGAACCCGTTCACGCTGCAAGTCACTGGTAGTCGGGGCACGACGATGGTCTGCCAGGGGACGGCAGGCGGCGTAGGACACGGCGATGCGGTCTGCACGACCAACCGTAAAGCGCAGTATCACATGATGTTCTAAGCAAGCTGGCCGCAGCCCGCTGGTTCTCCACCGATCCCAAGCCCGGGCAACTGCACGGAAGCTACGCACGCCCGTTTCATGGCGTCAGTCGGCCCGCCGCTGTAGGTGTCATCGGTGAGGTTTCCGACCTCGTGCCCGACAATGGCTGCGACCACGGCGCGGTCGAAGCTCCCACGGGCCTTGGTGACGAACCACCGGCGCAGCGAATGAAAATCAACGCGAGACTGCCGCTGGCCCTCCAGGCGATCCTCTATCCCGAGGCGCCGACGGTAGTGTCCAAAGCGTTTCGAAGCGGCCATTGATCGCTCCCGTCCAGGACGTAACAGACCGGCCTCATGGAACAGGTAGGCGTCCCGAGGCTTGCCCTCGATGCGGCGCGCGACCACCGCCTCAAGATCAGCATGGATCGGCACGCGTCGATTGCCGGCGCGTGTCTTTGCGGCGCGCACCGTGAACCATCCGCCTGCGCAATCGGCCACCGTCAGTCGATACAGTTCCTCAATCCGCAGCCCGGATAACGCGGCGCATAGCATCGCTTCTCTCAGCTCGGGGTCCGAGGGGCCGCCCAAGATGGCCACAAGCTCCGCGTCGGTGAAGGGCCGCTTCGGGGCTGACTGCCCGTCGGTGCAAACCTTCGACAACGACTGGCTTGTCCAAGGATTGGTCTCAACGACACCTCGCTTGACGAGCCAGCGCCAGAACGCCGATGCGGCGCTGATTTTCCGGTTGGCTGTCTTTCGGTGAGTGCCTGTTGCGACCATAGCTTCCGTTACGAACCTGCCGACCACGCGGCGCGTGAAGGCCTCAACGAGCGGCGGCACAGCGGATCGCCCAGCCCACTGGACGAGCGCGTCGAGGTCCGACCGATACTGACGCCGCGTCCGCTCCTTTAGCGGACCGCGCGCACCTCCTTCCGCGAGCCAAGCGTCAACGAAATGGAGCAGCGGGGTCGCCTTGCCGAACGCGACGGCTGCAAGGGTCTGGGCGTCGGCATCACGTCCCGAGTGTCGGAGATCGTCGAGTTGCTCAAGCAGGGCCGTCTCCGCGACATCGCGGTACACTTCTCGGGCGGACCGGGGCCCCCCCTCGGCACTGCCCGATATGCCATCGGGCGGACCCGTATAGGCTGCAAGTATCCCCGGTTCGCCACGATCAATCCGCTCGAACGTGTCCCGCCACGCCATCCCGGCTTCGACCAGGGGAGACGGCTCGGACTGGGCGCGGGCCTTGGCGATTTCCAACTCGAATGACGCAAGGGCGGTGTGACGGCGCGCAAGGGCAACCCGGTGCTCCCGAGTGCCAAGCGACTTCACCAGCCGCTTCTTGCCTAGGATTTCCCGGACGGGCCGGGGCACCTCCTTGACCACGTAGTAGCCCTGGGACCGACGCTCCAGCCATCGCATGTCCGCCATCTTGCCCCCACTAGTGCCCCCACCAAGTCGCCCCCACTAGGTAGCAGGTCAGGGCGTTGATAGGCAAAGCTTTCATGGGGTTAACCGGGCCTGTCCTGAGGGTCCCACTCCCTCCGCCAATCCAAGTTGGTCCAGCCCGTACGGGGACGGTGCCGGGCTCTATTGCAGGTGGGCACCAGCGCTCGAAGTCCTGGATCTATCGCTACACGCGGGCGGGGCGAGCGCGAGAAATGGGGCTCGGCTCGCTGCACGGCACGTCGCTCGCGCAGGCCCGTGACCTGGCCGAACGCTGTCGTCAGCAGGTGCGCGACGGGCTGGATCCGATCGATGTGCGCAAGGAGGATCGCGCGGCGGCGCGGCTGGTGGAAGCGCGGTCGATGACGTTCGGGACCTGTGCCCGCGCCTTTGTCGAGGCGCACCGGGCTGAGTGGCGCAACGCGAAGCATCGCGACCAGTGGCGAAGCACGCTTGAGACCTATGCATTTCCGGTTTTTGGCCAGCTGCCGATCGGAGAGATCGACACCACGCTGATTATGCGAGTGGTCGAGCCGATCTGGCAGGGGAAGACGGAGACCGCAAGCAGGGTGCGAGGGCGGATCGAAGCGATTCTCGACTGGGCGACCGTCCGGGGTTTCCGGCGCGGCGATAATCCGGCGCGGTGGCGGGGTCACCTCGATCATCTCCTGCCGGATCGGCCAAGATGCAACGGGTAAAGCATCACGCAGCCATACCCTTCGGTGATGTGCCCAACTTCGTAGCTCTGCTTCGCGAGCACGGCGGGGTAGCGGCGTGCGGGCTGGAGTTCACCGTCCTGACCGCCGGTCGAACAGGTGAGATCATCGGCCTGCAATGGTCCGAGATCGACGAGGCCAACCGGACTTGGACGGTGCCGGCCGGCCGGTTAGCGTCCGCGCTGGTGGTGGAAATTCCAGGGAGTGAGGTGGCCATCGGATCG
>CAXUIE010000186.1:0-6838 GCA_964250825.1 uncultured Acidisphaera sp.
ACCGTGATCGGCGCCGTCGCGTCCGACCGGGCGAGCGTGGCGGCGCTGCTGTTGATGCTCGCTGGCGCGGCCCTGGTGCGGGCGAACGCTTGGCGAATGCGGGCGAGGCGGGTGCGACACCCCGGCAGCCTCGCCGCCGGGGTGCTCTACATGGGCGTGCCCTGCATCGCCCTGATCTGGCTGCGGCAGGACCCCGTGGCCGGCCGGCCGAACCTGTTGTTCCTGCTCCTGGTCGTTTGGGCGAGCGACATCGGCGCGTACCTGTTCGGCCGCGCGATCGGCGGCCCGCGCCTCGCACCGCGGATCTCGCCGGGCAAGACCTGGTCCGGCGCCGTCGGGGGCGTGCTGGCCGCCGTGGCCATCGGCTACGGCGTGACCGCTTGGCGGATCGTCGTGGTCGCGGCTCTGCTGAGCGTCGCGTCGCAGGCGGGCGATCTGCTCGAGAGTGCTCTCAAGCGGCGGTTCGGGGTCAAGGATTCCGGGTGGCTCATCCCGGGCCATGGCGGGTTGCTGGACCGGCTCGATGGCTTTCTGACCGCCGGTCCCGCCGCGGCGCTGCTGGCTATGGCGCTCGGCCCCGGCGTAGTACTCTGGCGGCAATGAGCTTTCGCGGGACAAATGAAAAATCAACAAAGGTCAGGGCCATGAACGGCGGCGCCGCGAAAACGGTCAGCGTACTCGGCAGCACCGGGAGCGTCGGACGGCAGACGGTGGAATTGCTCGCCGCCGCGCCAGAGCGCTTCACGGTGCGGGTGCTGGTGGGGGGGCGCAACGCGGCGGCGCTGGCCGCGCAAGCCCGGCTGCTCGGCGCGGAATGGGCCGTGATCGCCGATCCCGATCAAGCGTCCGCGCTCCGGGAAGCGCTGGCGGGCACGCGATGCCAAGTCGCCGCCGGGCCGGACGCAGTCACGGCGGCAGCCGCCATGGATGCGGACTGGACGATGGCGGCGATCACCGGCGCGGTCGGGCTCGCGCCGACCTTGGCCGCCATCCGGCGCGGCGGAGCGGTGGCGCTCGCCAACAAGGAGGCGCTGGTCTGCGCGGGCGAAGTGATGCTGCGCGCGGTGCGCGAGGCCGGGGCAACCTTGCTGCCGGTAGATTCCGAGCACAACGCGATCTTTCAATCGCTCGCCGACGGCAATCGGGCCGCCGTTGAGAAGATCGTGCTCACCGCATCCGGCGGCCCGTTTCGTAACGCAAATCTCGAGGAGATGAGTCTCGCGACTCCCGAGGCAGCGTTGAAGCACCCCATCTGGTCGATGGGCGCCAAAATCAGCATCGATTCGGCCACGCTGATGAACAAGGGACTGGAGTTAATCGAGGCGGCGCGGTTGTTCGACCTCGCCGAAACGGCGATCGACGTGCTGGTGCATCGCCAGTCGGTCATTCACGGCCTCGTCTACTACAAGGACGGCAGCGTCCTCGCACAACTCGGGGCGCCCGACATGCGCATCCCCATCGCGCACACCCTGGCTTGGCCCGAGCGGATGCCGACCAGTTCGCCGCGGCTCGATCTGGTGGCCTTGGCACGGCTCGACTTCGAGGCGCCGGACGATATCCGGTTTCCCGCACTTCGTTTGGCGCGCGAGGCCTTGCGGGCGGGCGGCGGGGCACCCACCATCCTCAGCGCGGCCAACGAGGTGGCGGTCGATGCGTTCCTGCAGCGGCGAATCGGATTTCTCGACATTGTCGGAACGGTGGGGCGCGTGCTCGACGCCATGGGAACGCCGATCGCCGACTCGCTCGAGGACGTGGTGGCGCTCGACGCGGCCGCCCGCGCCGCCGCCGGGCGTTTCGCCGCCGCGCGCGCGGCTTAGGGCGAACGGGCGATCGGAGCGACACGATTGTGATTGAGTTAATCCCCGGCTTCCTGCGCACGCCGCTGGCCTTTGTCGTCGTGCTGGGTGTGCTGGTGTTCGTGCACGAACTCGGCCACTACCTGGCTGCGCGTTGGCGGGGCGTTTTCGTGGAAACCTTCTCGATCGGCTTTGGCCAGGCGATCGCCACCTGGACCGACCGCTTGGGAACGCGGTGGAAGCTCGCCTGGATACCGCTCGGCGGCTACGTCAAGCTGCACGGCCAGGAACGCCCGCAGGACGCGACCCCGGACGAGCGAGCGCGCTGGAGGGTCGGGCAAACGTTTCACGAGAAATCGGTCCTGTCTCGCGCGATCATCATCGCGGCGGGTCCGCTCGCCAATTTCCTGCTCGCGGCGGTCTTGTTCACCGCGTTGTTCGCCGGCCAGGGACGTCCGGTCCCGGCGATGACGTCCGTGATCGGCGAGGTGGCCGCTGACTCGGCGGCTAGCCGCGCGGGCCTCGAACCCGATGACGCGATCCAGTCAATCGACGGCGAGCCTACGCCCCGCTTCGCCGACCTTCAGCGCATCGTCGCTGCCCATCCCGCCCAGCAGCTAACCTTGGTCGTGCGTCGCGGGGATCAAAGCTTGACGTTGCCCGTCACCACCGGGGTGCGCACGGCGGCGGGCAAGCAGGTCGGCTTGCTCGGCGTGTCCAACAAGACGCTCTACGAGAAGCTGTCGCTGCCGGCCGCGCTATGGGGCGGCATCACCCAGACCGGGAGTGTCACCGCGCAAACGTTCGAGGGGGTCTGGCAGATGCTGAGCGGGCAGCGCGGCACCGAGGAGCTAGGCGGCCCGTTGCGGATCGCCCAGTTGTCCGGCCGGGTGGCGCAGCTCGGCTTGGCGAGCCTCATTTCGTTTATCGCCGTTCTGTCGGTTAATCTCGGTTTGATAAACCTGTTTCCGATCCCGGTGCTGGATGGCGGACACTTGCTTTTCTATCTGGCCGAGGCGGTGCGCGGCCGCCCGATCCCGGCGCGAGCGCAAGAGTACGGGTTCCGCGCCGGTCTGGCGCTTCTTGCGGCGTTGTTCGTGTTCGCGACCTGGAACGACCTCACCCATATCGGCCTGTTCCGGTGGGTCGCGGGTTTGATCGGGTAGTTCGCTCCGGATGCCGCCTCGACGGCTTTCATCCGTGATGCCGCGGATCTGCTGTAATCCGGGATGCTTCGTGCAGCAGGCCCGGATTGATGGCGATCGTGTGCGAGGAGTGCGGCACAGCCAATTCGCGAGAAGTTACTGATAGCCGAATCGCTCCATCAACGCTGCATGGTCGCGCTCGATGGTGGCTCGCTGACGCGGCGTGAGCACGGCGCGCCAGGCGCCGGGTCGGCCGGAGCGAAAAAACGGCGCGGTCGCCTCCGCCGGCCGCTCCACGAAGCCGCGGGCCTGCTCCTGACTGCGCAACTCGTCAAAGGCGCTAAAGCGGAACGCGCCCGCCAGGCGGGGTTCCGGAGGCTCCTCACCCAGAAAGCGTATCACCTCGCCGAAGGCGGCCTCGGGCGCGGCAATCATGTCCTCGTAGCGCAACACGAGCAGCATCGGGTTCGGATGGCGGGTCCAGAAATGCACGTGCACGGACCATGAGCTCAGCCGCTCATACACCTTGTGATCGGTGCCGCCGGTCGCCGCCTCGGGGTCGGCCATGAACGCGATTGTTTCGTCCACCGAGCGCCCGAGATGGCGGCTGTAGGACACGGCGATGTCGCGCGGGTCCCGTACGATGTAGATCGCCCCGGCGGTGACGTCCGGCGTGACAAGCGGCATCCCCGCGACGACGAGGGAGGCGTTGTGCGTCTTCACGAAAACGAGATCATGATGCAGCTTGGTGAGCTCGCGATGAACCAGCGGCCGCATTCTCTGCACGTCCGCCACGGCATAGTGCCGGGCCGGGCGGGCGTCGTATTGCTTGTAGTGCCCCGCGCCGCTCTCGCCCGTCGAAAGCTCGGTCAGGCGATTGATGTCGTGCGGATTGTCGGCCGCACGAATGTAGTTGTGCAGAAATGCCCGCAGCCACGTGCTGCCGGATTTCGGATAGGAGGCGAGCCAAACAAGTTTACCCATCGTCCCGTTCCGATCAGTCCCTAGCCGAGCGGGTGGCGTCGAGCGTGCCCGACCGCTATGGTCCCCCAGCCGGAAAGCGAGTCGCCCTCTGCGGCATATTCACACGGCCGAGGCATCTGGAGGAGACCGAGTTTTTGACGAGCGTTCGTGCCGCCTTGCTCGCCGCCTCTAGCCTGTCCGTCGCCATCGTCGTTCCTGTTTCCGCCCAGCCGCGCAACCCGCCGCAGCGGACCAGGGCCGCGGTTGAGTCCGCGGCCGCTCGCCCAGCGGCTGGGACCATCCAGGCGATCAAGGTCGAAGGGAATCAGCGCATCGAGGATGGAACGATTCGCTCGTACATGCTGGTGCAGCCCGGCGATCCGTTCGATCCCGACCGCATCGACCGCAGCCTCAAGACGCTTTTTGCGACCGGTCTGTTCCAGGACGTGAGCCTGACAAGGCAGGGGGACACCCTGGTTGTGAAAGTGGTGGAGAACCCGATCGTCAACCGGATCGCGTTTGAGGGAAACCACAAGCTCACTGACGACCAGCTGCGCACCGATCTTCAGCTGCGCGCGCGCGCGGTCTTCACGCCCGCCATCGCCCAGGCCGATCGGCAACGCATTGTCGATTTGTATGCCAAGCGCGGCCGCTACAATGTGCAGGTCGAGCCGCAGATCGTGCGGCTTGAGCAAAACCGCGTGGACGTCGTGTTTAAAATTCACGAGGGTGAGGCGAGCTTGATCAGCCGCATCGCTTTCGTCGGCAATCATGCGTTCAGCGAAGATCGCCTCAAGGAGGTGATCTCGAGTCGACAGCAAGCTTTCTGGCGTTTTCTTTCCTCGTCCGACACCTACGATGCCGAGCGGGTCACCTTCGACAGGGAGCTGTTGCGGCGATTTTATCTGAAGAACGGGTATGCTGACGTGGAGATCACCGGCTCCGCCGCCGAGTTGTCGCCAAGTCGTGACTCTTTCTTCATCACGTTCACAATCAACGAGGGTGAGCGCTATCGGGTAGGCGAGTTGAAGGTGAACTCGACCCTGCCGAATCTTTCGGGCGACAGCCTGATGCCCGATATCGAGATCGTGACCGGAGACTGGTACGACGGAGACGCGGTCGAGCGTTCCGTCCAGGCGATCACCGATGACGCCCAAAGCCGTGGCAACTCGTTCGTTCAGGTCAAGCCGCGGATCTCCCGCAACCGCGATAAGCATACCGTCGATCTCGTGTTCGATGTCTCGGAAGGGCCTCGCGTTTATGTCGAGCGCATCGACATCCAGGGCAACACGCGTACCGAGGATAAGGTGATCCGCCGTGAGTTCAGGCTGGCCGAAGGCGACCCGCTGGACCCGTCGCTGGTCCGGAAATCACGTCAGCGCCTGCAGGATCTCGGCTACTTCAACTCGGTGCAGGTGTCGACCCAGCCTGGGTCGACACCTGACAAGGCGATCATAAACGCGAATGTCGAGGAAAAGGCGACCGGCGAGCTGACGCTCGGCGGCGGTTATTCCACCGACGCGGGCGCCCTGGTCAATGCCGGGCTGCACGAGCGGAACTTCCTCGGCACCGGCATCGACGCGGGCGTGAACGGCGTGCTCGCGCAGTTGGAAAGCTCCATCAACCTGTCCGTGACCGATCCTTATTTCCTCGACCGCAACCTGGTGGGCGGCTTCGACCTTTTCGCGTTGCAAAGCGATCTGACCTACATCTCGGAATATCAAGAAAGGCGATTCGGCGGCGCGCTCCGCCTTGGTTACGCTTTCAACGATCACCTACGGCAATCCTGGTCGTACACTTTCGCTGATCGAAACGTATACGATGTGTCCTCCGCAGCGAGCTTCTTTATCGCTGATCAAGCTGGCTGGACCTTGCTCTCGCAGGTCGGCCAGCAGTTCACGGTCGACTACCGCGACAGCGCGGTTGATCCCCACAGTGGCTTCGTGGTGCGCGCCGGCACGGATTTCGCGGGCGTCGGCGGGGATGCGAAATTCGTTCGGACCAAGCTTGACGGGTCTTATTTCTATCCACTCGACCGCTACACGGGAAACAGCGATTGGGGCGTCGCGCTCTCGGCCGGCGCCGGATATTTGTTCAACCTCGGCCAGCAGGAACAGGTGATCGACCGGTTCTTCCTGGGCGGTGACAATCTGCGCGGGTTCCTGGCGGGCGGCGCCGGTCCACATGCGGAACTCGGCGGCGACAGCATCGGCGGCCGCTTTATCTGGACCCAATCGACCGAACTTCGCTTTCCGCTGCCGATCTCGGCAGATCTTGGCCTGTCGGGCCGCACCTTCGTCGACGTCGGCGCGTTGACCGACTCGAGCTTCCAAGCGTCGTCGTGCGTCCGGGCCCCCGGGGGCGTATGCCCCGGCATCTTCGACAACGGGGCGCCCCGCCTCGGCGCCGGCGTAGGCGTCTCGTGGCGCTCGCCGTTCGGCCTAATCAACGTCGATCTAACGCCGTTCGTCCTGAAATACAGGTACGATCAAACCCAAGTCTTCCGGTTCGGCTTCGGCACGAGGTTCTAGTGCGACATACTTCCTTGTTCGTCACGGCGGCCGTCCTGACGGCTGCAGCGGCCTTCCTGTCCCAGACCGCCGCCGCGCAAGCGCAGGACTGGTTCGTCCCCGGCGCGCAACGGCCGCCATCTCAGGGGCTGCGGCCCGCCCCGCCCGGGGCAGCGCCCCCCCCCCGGGCCCACCCCCCCCCAGGTGCCGCCCATCCCGCGCCCCGGATGGTGCCGCGCTGCCGGCGCCCGGGCCGGAGGAGGAGCCACCTCCGCCGCCAATGCAGGTGGAGCTGCCGCCGGCGCCCGAAGTGCCAGCGCTGCCCAAGGCCGCCGCGCCGCCCGCAGCCACGATTGGCTTGCTTGGGCTGAGCGATATCAGCCGCGCCTCGCTCGCGGCGCAGCAGGTCGACAAGGTGTTGAGC
>CAXUIE010000187.1:0-6783 GCA_964250825.1 uncultured Acidisphaera sp.
GCATAGGAGATGCGCACCCCGTAATGCGACCCGTCCTGCAACAGCCGGCGAAATTGCGGCAGGTCGTCGGGCGTGGAAATGACCAGCAGGTCGCGGATGCCCGCGAGCATCAGGGTCGACAGCGGGTAATAGACCATCGGCTTGTCGTAGATTGGCAGGAGCTGCTTGGAGGATGCGACCGTCATCGGGTGCAGTCGGGTGCCGGAGCCGCCGGCGAGCAGGATGCCTTTCACGCGCCAGCCCTCAAGCCGCCGTGCCGAGCCGTTGGCCGGCGTAGCGCCGGGCGCGAACCGCTTCCCACCAGCACCGGTTGTCGAGATACCAGTCGAGCGTCCGCGCGAGCCCGCTTTCGAAGTCATGGGTCGCCGCCCACTCGAGCGCGCCCTCGCTCCGCGACGGGTCGATCTCGTAGCGGAAGTCATGGCCCGGGCGGTCAGCGACGAAGCGGATCAGCCCCGCGCGCGGACCGCCGGGGTGGGGCAAGCGACGGTCCAGATGCGCGCATATGGCATGAACCACCTGAAGGTTGGTGCGCGGCTGGCGCGCGCCGATCGCGTAGGTCGCACCTGGCTCGCCCCGCTCCAGCACCCGGATCAGCGCTTCGGCGTGGTCATCGACGAACAGCCAATCCCGCTGGTTCGACCCATCGCCGTAAACCGGCAGCGGCTTGCCCTCGAGCGCGTTGAGCGCCACCAACGGGATCAGCTTTTCGGGGAATTGCCACGGCCCGTAATTGTTGACGGTGTTGCTGACGATCACCGGCAATCCGTAAGTGTGCCACCACGCGCGGGCGAGATGGTCGGACGCCGCCTTGCTGGCGGAGTAGGGGCTGCGCGGGTCATAGGCCGTGTTCTCGGTGAAAGGCGGATCGTCGGCGCCGAGCGCCCCGAACACCTCGTCCGTCGAAACGTGATGGAACCGGAACGCGGCGCGGCGCGGCGGCGGAAGGGCGGACCAATAGCTCCGCGCTTCCTCGAGCAACGTGAAGGTGCCCACGATGTTGGTGTGGATGAACGCGGCCGGCCCGTCGATGGAGCGGTCGACATGGCTTTCCGCGGCGAGGTGCATCACGGCGTCGGGCTGGTAGCGGGCGAAGGCCGCGCGAACCGCGGCCGCGTCGGCGATGTCGGCCCGGACCAGCGCGTGGCGCTCGTGAGACGCCGCCTCCTCCAACGCCGTCTCGGAGGCGGCGTAGGTCAGCTTGTCCACGTTCACGACGCGATGGCCGGTGTTGCGGACAATGGCTCGGATGACGGCCGAGCCGATGAACCCGCAACCGCCGGTGACGAGGATGTTCATGTGCCCGTCATTCCACTGGAGAGGCGATTTGTCGAGAGCTCGCGTGTGCTCAACGATGCAATACAACCGGATAGTAGCATGACGATTGCGAGTCGATGCCAAACAAGCGGCGCCCAGCCCGGCGGATTCGCGGATCGCCACCTCCCACCGGCGACTCCGCGGCGTTACGGTCGCGGTCGCCTAGGCCTTGTTCATCGGCCGCCCCCGTCGATGGTCAGGACCGTGCCGGACGTGTAGCCCGAGCACGGGCTGGCCAGGAACGCGACGGCATTGCCTATCTCCTCGGGAGAAGCGGCCCGCCCGAACGGCATGGAGGCGAACAGTTCGCGCCAACGTTCGGGTTCGCCCCATTGCTGCCCGGCCCGCGCCCGGTTCAACGTCTCCAGCCGGGCGGTGGCGACCGGGCCGGGGTTGATGCCGACCACGCGGAGGTTGTCGGCGGGCGCGGCCTTGCCGAGTGCGCGGGTGAACGCCATCAGCGAGGCGTTGCCGGCGCTGCCCGCGATGTAGTTGGGATCGAGCCGCTCTCCGGCCGCGCCGATCACGTTGACGATCACCCCGGAACGCCGCGCCGCCATCGCCGGGTAAACGAAGCGGCAAAGCGAGATGTAGCCGAACACCTTGAGATCCCAGGCGCGCCGCCAGGTCGCGTCGTCGACGCCGACCAGATCGCCCGCCGGTATGGCGCCCGCGTTGTTCACCAGGATGTCGATTTCGCCCGCTTCGTCCGCGACCCGCCGCACGGCCTCGTCGCTAGACAGGTCGGCCGCGACCGTGCGGACGCCGACCCGCCGCCTCCGCCGGATCGCGACGGCGGCCTCCTCCAGCGCGCCCGGATCGCGCGCGACGAGCACGAGGTCGCATCCTTCGTCGGCCAAAACCTCCGCGCTCGCCCGACCGATGCCCTTGGAGCCGCCGGTGATGAGCACGCGCTTGCCCGCCAGTTGCAGGTCCATGCGGCAGTCCTTTCCCGATCAGGCGGCTACTATGTCCGCGGTCGGCGGAGGTCGGCAATATTGGCCACGATCGCGCCGGTCAGCATCAAGGCCGCCATCGGGCGCGCCGACCCGTCGCTGAGCAGCCCGACCAGCAGCCCGCTGGACGCGCCGAGCAGGAATTGCACGGTGCCCATCACCGCCGAAGCGCTACCCGCCCGGGCGCCCTGGCGCGACAACGCGCCGACCGTCGCGTTCGGCATCACAAAGCCGAAGCTCGCCATGTTCACGAAAATCGGCAGCAGGACGGCCGGGAGGCCGCCCTGCCCGGTGAATGCGACCAAGGCGAGCACGGCGGTCGCCGCCAGCGAGGCGCGCACCGCGGCGCGCAGCACCCGCCCGATGCCGAAGCGGGGCAGGATGCGCGGGTTAACCTGCGAAGCGGCGATCAGCCACGCGGCGCACACGCCGAACAGCACGCCGAAGCGCGCCGGGCTGAGGCCGAAATGCTCGATGAACACAATCGGCGAGCCGCCGATATAGGCGAACATCCCGAACGTGCAGGCGCTGCTCACCATGGCGTGGCTGAGGAAGCTTCGGTCGCGCAGGATGCTGGCGTAGCGGGTGAGCTGGGCCGGGAGCGACAGCCTGACTCGATGCTGCTCGGGGAGGGTGTCGGGGAGGAAGCGCCAGACCAGCAAGCAGCAGATCGCGCCGTATCCGGCGATCACCCAGAAGATCGCCTGCCAATCCGCCGCCGCCAGCACGATGCCGCCCAAGGTTGGCGCGAGGATGGGTGCCACCCCCATCACCAGCATGAGCTGCGACATCATGCGCGCCGCCGCGTGGCCGGTGGAAAGGTCGCGAACGATGGCCCGCGGGATCACCATGCTGGCCGACCCGCCCAACGCCGCCACCAGCCGAAGCACCGACAGCCAGAACAGGGTCGGCGCCAGCGCGCAGCCAATGGAGGCGAGCGTGTAGACGGTGGTGCCGATCAGCAGCGGCACCCGCCGGCCGAAGCGGTCGGAGAGGCTGCCCTGAAGCAGCTGACCCACCCCCAGCCCGGCGAAGAATGTGGCCAGCGTGATCTGCGCCGTGCCTGGCGCGTTGCCCAGCGACGCCTCGATCTTCGGGAACGCCGGCAGGTACATGTCGATGGAGACCGGCCCAACCGCGGTCAGGAGGCCGAGCAGGAGGGGAAGCCATTTCGGGACGGGCATCGCCGCCTAAGGACCGGGCCCGACCCGCACCAACACCTTGCCGAAATTGCGCCCGCTCAGCATCGTCAGCAGCGCCTCGGGCGCGTTCTCCAGGCCCTCGGTGACGTCCTCGCGGTAGCGCAGCGCGCCGTCCCGCACCCAACCCCGCGCGGCCGCGAGGAACTCGTCCTGCATCGCCGCATAGTCGCTCGAGATGAAGCCGCGCAGGCTCAGGCGCTTGGTCAACACCGCCCGCATCACCTCCGGGACCCGGTTCGGACCGGGCGGAAGCCCGGTCTTGTCGTATTGCGAAATCAGGCCGCAGACCGGGACGCGGGCGAAATCGTTGAGCAAGGGAAACACCGCTTCCCAAACCGCGCCGCCGACGTTCTCGAAATACACATCGATGCCGCCCGGGCACGCGGCGGCCAGCGCGGCCGGGAAATCCTGGCCGCGATGATCGACGCAGGCATCGAACCCGAGTTCGTCCCGCACGAAGCCGCATTTCTCCGGCCCGCCGGCGATGCCGACGGCGCGGGCGCCCTTGATGCGCGCGATCTGGCCCACGATCGATCCCACCCCGCCCGAGGCGGCCGCGACGACCACCGTTTCGCCACGCTGCGGCCGGCCGATGTCGAGCAGGCCCGCGTACGCCGTGCGGCCATTGCTGCCGCGCACGCCAAGCGCCAGCGAGATCGGCCCTGCAGCCGGTTCGAGCTTGCGCAGCGCGCGGGCGTCGAGCGCCGCATATTCCTGCCAGCCGCCGCCGCCGAGTGCCAGGTCACCCGGCTTGAAGCCATCGTGCCGCGACGCGACCACCTCGCCGACCGTCGCACCAACCATCACCTCGCCGAGCCCGACCGGCGGGGCATAGGATTTCTCGTCGCGCATCCGCCAGAACATGTACGGCGCAAGCGAAAGCCAGATAGCGCGCAGCAAGACCTGGCCAGGCTGCAGGTCGGGCGCCGTCACGGTTTCCAGCCTGAAATTGGCCGTCGTCGGCGTGCCGTTCGGGCGCGACGCCAGAACGATCCGCCGGTTCGCGACGCCGCTCATGCCCGGGCGAACCGCGGCGCGCCGGTCACGTGCGGTCCGGGCGGCGGAGCGAGGCGGGCGTCGCCCCCGCCGAGGCGGTCAGCCGCCGCGTCATCACCAGGGCGCCGACCGCGGCCAGCAGGAAGGCTCCCATCCAGTGCGCGCTCGACACGTAGTAGCCATCGAGCGCCGGGTAGAGCAGCACGAGGTAGAGCACGGTGAGGGTCACAAGCGCTACCCGCGCGCGGAGCCCGCGCCGGGCGGCGATCAGGCCCAGCGCGACGAACACGACGAACAATCCGATCGCCAGGGCCCGGATCAGTTCGAACGCTTCCACCGTCAGCCCGGCCAGCAGCGCCTGAAACGCGGCGTGCAAGTTCCCGAACGTCGCTTGCAGGTCGATCAGCACGCCGAACGCGCCATGCAGGAACCGATCCGGCCCGATCACGTAGGCGCCGAGCGCGAGGAGACCGCCGATCAGCCACACCACTCCGATCGCGTTGCGTTGCACTGTGTCCGACCCCTGCCGCGGCGCCGGTCCCATCCGGCGATCCTTGCTGAAGTGGTCCGTCATCCCCTGATCGGCAAGCATCGAAGAGCCGAGGCCGTCCGGCCTCGGTGGCAGCACGAACCAGACGCACTTTGAGATTGACGATTCGGGGCGGCCGGCGGCTACGCCACTTCGCTGCCAACCGGAGAAAGCTCGACGATGCCCTTGCGTGTTGCGTTAGCCGTCCTCGCCGTCCTCGGGATAGCAATCACGACGGCGCGAACGGCATCGGTGGACGCTGACACCCTACTGCGGAGCTTGATCGGCAAGGACCGAGCAACCATCGAGCGGCGCATCGGGCCGCCGGACGAAAGCGAGAGCAACGGCGTGCAAACGTTCCTGCGCTACCGAACCTTCGACTCGTGGCGAACCAGCAGCGCCCCGGATCCGTTTGGATACTTGCAGGGCTATAGCGGGGGACGCGGCTTCCGGGGCACAGCGAGCTTTAACTGTCTCACAACGCTCGTGCTCACGGATGGCATCCTTCGCGCATACGCACGAACCGGAACCGGCTGCCATTGACACGATGAAGGGGCGCGCCACGCTGGCGTTGGTCATGCACCAGCCGCGCCGCCCTCAACACCCCGATTGGTCAGGATGAATTCAGCGCCTACCCGACTCGATTGCTGACCAGCTCGTCGACCACACCCGGATCGGCGAGCGTCGAGATGTCGCCAAGGCCGTCCACCTCGTTGGCGGCGATCTTGCGGAGTATGCGGCGCATGATCTTGCCGCTGCGCGTCTTGGGCAGCCCGGGCGCCCATTGAATCGCGTCGGGCGAGGCGATCGGGCCGATCTCGCGGCGCACCCAGGCGACCAGCTCCGTGCGCAACCCGTCGGTCGGCTCCTCGCCGGCGGCGAGCGTCACGTAGGCGTAGATCCCCTGCCCCTTGAGATCATGCGGAAAGCCGACCACGGCTGCCTCGGCCACCTTGGGGTGCGCGACCAGCGCGCTTTCCACCTCGGCCGTGCCCATCCGGTGACCGGACACGTTGATCACGTCATCGACGCGCCCGGTGATCCAATAGTAGCCGTCGGAGTCGCGACGCGCGCCGTCGCCGGTGAAATAAAGGCCGGTGAAGGTGGAAAAGTATGTCTGCACAAACCGCTCGTGGTCGCCGAACACCGTGCGCATCTGCCCGGGCCAGCTGTCGGCGATGCAGAGATTGCCCTCGGCGACGCCGTGCAGCTCGTGCCCTTCGGCGTCCACGATCATCGGCCGCACGCCGGGCAACGGATGCGTGGCGGAGCCCGGCTTCAGCGGTGTCGCCCCCGGCAGCGGGCTGATGAGGATGCCGCCGGTCTCCGTCTGCCACCAGGTATCGACGATCGGACAGCGATGCTCGCCCACCACCCGACTATACCACAGCCAGGCTTCCGGGTTGATCGGCTCGCCCACGCTGCCGAGGATGCGCAGGGACTTGCGGGACGTGCGCCGCACCGGCCCCTCGCCTTCCCGCATCAGGGCGCGGATCGCCGTCGGCGCCGTGTAGAAGATGTTGACGTGATGCTTGTCGACCACCTGCCAGAAGCGGCTGCTGTCCGGGTAGTTGGGGACACCCTCGAACATCAGCGTGGTAGCGCCGTTGGCGAGCGGCCCATACAATATGTAGGTGTGCCCCGTCACCCAGCCGACATCGGCGGTGCACCAGTAGACCTCCCCTGGCTGGTAATCGAACACCAGCTCGTGGGTGAAGCTGGCCCACACCATGTAGCCGCCGGTCGTATGCAGCACGCCCTTGGGTTTGCCAGTGCTCCCGGA
>CAXUIE010000188.1:0-422 GCA_964250825.1 uncultured Acidisphaera sp.
TCGTGGAACAGCCGCCCGGCCGCGCGCGTCGCCGGGGCGTGAGGGCGCGGGCCGACCAGCGACATCTCGCCGCGCAGGACGTTGAACAGCTGCGGCAACTCGTCGAGCGAGGTTCGCCGCAGCAGCGCCCCGAGCCGCGTGAACCGCGGGTCCGCCCGCGTCGCCTGCGTCAGCGCGCCGGAGCCTTCCGCCTCGCGGCGCATGGTGCGGAACTTCAGCATGGCGAACGGCGTGCCGCCCCGCCCGGTGCGTTGCTGGCGAAACAAGATCGGGCCGGGGCTGTCCAGTCGCACGGCGAGCGCGATCAGCAGCATCGGCACGGCGCACAGCGCCAGTGCCAGCGCGCCGACGACCAGGGCCTCGGCCCGCGTGGCGATCTCGCCCCGGCCGGCAAGCACCCGCTCGACGGGTGCGTCCAGGAG
>CAXUIE010000188.1:432-6778 GCA_964250825.1 uncultured Acidisphaera sp.
GCGGGTGTCGGCGTTGAATGGAACCGGCAGGTCCGACACGGTCGGACCTAGCAGCCGGATCGTAGGCCGCGGGCTCCGTTCATCGTCCGGCTCGTCTCCTTCAATAGCGGCTGCTCAAATGGGCGAAGTCGTGAAACGATCTGATAATCGAAATACGACCGGGGCGGATCGTGCGGCCCATCTACCGGCAGGATGACAAGGAACCGTTAAAGCGCTTGAGGGAACACGACGCGGCGGTTCAGCCCGAAATTGACCAGCATTCCGGCGACCGCCCCGGCGGCGACCGCGAGCACGGGCTCGGCCGCGCACAGCGGCACAAAGGTGACCAGAAGGGCGAAGGTGCCGCGGTTCAGCCCGAAGCCCGCCAGATTGGCCATCATGAACAGCAGCCACTGCCGATGCGCCGCACCCGGGCGGCCGCGTCCGCGAAACGTCCAGGCCCGGTTCAGCGCCCAGTTCACCGTGGCCGCCACCGCGTACGCGAGGAGGCCGGCGCCGTAGATGCCGAGCAGGCCGCGGCTGGCGTAGACGGTTGCGGTGTCGAACAGGAAGCCGACCACGCCGACGACGCCGAATTTGAGGAATTGCCCGAACACGCCGGGCTGGTTAACGGAGCCGCCGCCGCCCGGCAATCCACGGCTCGCTGATGGAGCGCCCTGACCTTCTTGCAGACCTGCCTTGCGCCTGTCATCGTCTGCCGCAATGCACAACGAACTTGGCTCATCCTCGGCAGGTTCGTCCCTGAAGCGGCGCACGCTTCTCGGCGCGGCTGCCGCCGGCGTCGCGCTTCCGGCCCTCGCGCGCGGAGAGGGGGCGCGGGTTCTCCGGTTCATCCCGCAGGCCAACCTCGCCAACCTCGATCCGATCTGGACCACGCAATACGTCGTCCGCAACGCGAGCCTGCTGTTCTTCGACATGCTTTACGGGGTGAACAGCGCGCTCGAGCCGCAGCCGCAAATGGCCGAAGGGCACGAGATGTCGTCGGACGGGCTCACCTACGCGTTCAAGCTGCGCGCTGGGCTCAAGTGGCACGACGGCGAGCCGGTTCGCGCCAGCGACTGCGTGGCAAGCCTCCAGCGCTGGATGGCGCGGGACACCATGGGCCACATGATCGCCGACCGCCTCAACGAGATCGCGGCGACCGGCGACGGAAGCTTCCGGATCATGCTCAAGCAGCCGTTCCCCAAGCTGCTGTACGCGCTGGCCAAGGGCGGCACGCCGACCGCGTTCATGATGCCCGAGCGCATCGCTCGCACCGACCCGTTCAAGCAGATCGGCGAGTATGTCGGCTCCGGCCCGTTCCGCTTCAAGCGCGACGAATGGGTCCCGGGCAGCCAGGCGGTGTTCGAGCGGTTCGCCGGCTACGTGCCGCGCGCCGAGAAGGCCGACTGGCTCGCCGGCGGCAAGCGGGTGTTCTTCGACCGGGTCGAGTGGCGCATCATCCCCGACGCCGCAACCGCCGCGGCCGCGCTGCAGAACGGCGAGGTCGACTGGTGGGAGAACCCGATCACCGATCTCGTGCCCGCGTTGCGCGGCAACGCCAGTGTCCGGCTCGACATCGCCGATCCGCTCGGCAACATCGGTGACTGCCGCTTCAATCATCTCTACCCGCCGTTCGACGACGTGCGCGTCCGGCGCGCGGTGATGACGGCGACCGACCAGGCCGACTACATGGAGGCCGTGGTCGGCGGCGACCGCGCGCTGTGGCAGGAATCGGCGAGCTTCTTCACGCCGAACACGCCCCTCTGGTCCGACTACGGCGGCGACATCCTCAAGCAAAGGAACGTCCATGCCGCCCGCAAGCTCGTGGCGGAGGCTGGCCACGCGGGCAGCAAGGTCGTGATGATCGTCGGCACGGACATGAACATCACCAAGGCGCAAAGCGATGTCACCGCCGACGTGCTCGACAAGATCGGCCTGAAAGTCGATTACGTGGCGACCGACTGGGGCACGGTCGGCGCGCGGCGCGCGAGCAAGGCGCCCCCGGACAAGGGCGGCTGGAACATCTTCCACACCTGGCACGCGGGCGTCGACTGCGTGAACCCGGGCGCCCAGCCGGCCTACTACACCACCGGCGACGCGGCCTGGTTCGGCTGGCCGAAATCCGACGAGGTGCAGGGTCGCATCGACGCTTGGTTCAGCGCGACCGACCCCGACGGGGAAAAGGCCGCCGTCCGAGCCCTCAACAAGGCCGAGATGGATTTCGCGACCTTCGTGCCGACCGGCTTCTTCAAGGGCTACCAAGCCTGGCGCAGGAACGTCTCGGGCGTGGTCAAGGCGCCGTTCCCGGTGGTGTGGGACGTGAGGAAAGCCTGATGCTGGCCTACGCCATCCGGCGCGTCCTTTCGACGATTCCGGTGATGCTGGTGGTCGCGCTGTTCGTCTTTTCCTTGCTCTATATCGCCCCCGGCGATCCCGCCGCGATCATCGCCGGCGATCAAGCGACGGCGGACGACGTGGCCCGCATCCGCGCCTCGCTCGGGCTCGATCGGCCGTTCCTGTTCCGTTTCGGCGACTGGCTGTGGCACATCGCGCACGGTGATCTCGGCACCTCCATCTTCACCAACCTGCCGGTCACCCACATGATCGCGCAGCGGGTCGAGCCCACCTTGTCGCTGATGGTGCTCACGCTGATCCTGTCGCTGGTCTGCGCCATCCCGATGGGCGTGCTGGCGGCCTGGAAGCACGGCACGTGGATCGACCGGGGCGTGATGATGCTGGCGGTGTTCGGGTTTTCCGTCCCGGTCTTCGTCATCGGCTACCTGCTCGCCTGGGTGTTCGCGCTGCAACTGAACTGGCTGCCGGTGCAGGGCTTCACCCCGATCTCGGAGGGGCTTTGGCCGTTTCTGCGCAACTTGATCCTGCCGACCCTCGCACTCGGCGGCGTTTACATCGCGCTGATCGCGCGGATCACGCGGGCGACCATGATGGAGGTGCTGTCGCAGGATTACGTGCGGACGGCGCGCGCCAAGGGCGTCGATCAGCGAGCCGTGCTGTTCGTCCACGCCTTGAAGAACGCCGCGGTGCCGATCGTCACCGTCGTCGGCCTCGGCGTCGCGCTGCTGATCGGCGGGGCCGTGGTGACGGAAAGCGTGTTCGCCATTCCGGGGCTCGGCCGCCTCACGGTGGATGCGATCCTGCGGCGCGACTACCCGGTGATCCAGGGGGTCGTGCTGCTGTTCAGCTTCGTGTACGTCTTGGTGAACCTCGTCGTCGACCTGCTTTACACCGTGTTCGATCCGAGGATCCGCTATTGAGCGTCACCGCCCCGGCCTTGTCCGACATCCTGCCGCCAGTCCGGCGCCGGGGGCGCGCGGCGACGTTCATCCGCCGCCACCCCACGATGGCGATGGGCGCGGCCCTGCTCGGGGTGATACTGCTCATCGCGATCTTCGCCCCGTTCCTCGGCACGGTGGACCCGACCGCCATCGCGCCGGCCAAGCGCACGCGCCCGCCGTCGGCGATCTACTGGTTCGGCACCGACATGCTGGGGCGGGACATCTATTCGCGCGTGTTGTATGGCTCGCGGGTGTCCCTGATCGTCGGCTTCGCGGTGGCGTTGGTCGCCTCGGCCGTGGGTCTGCTGATCGGGCTCGTCGCCGGCTACGTGCGCTGGCTCGACGGCGTGGTGATGCGGATCATGGACGGGCTGATGTCCATCCCGCCCATCCTGCTCGCGATCGCGCTGATGGCGCTCACGCGCGGCTCGGTGCAGAACGTGGTGATCGCGATCAGCGTGGCCGAGGTGCCGCGCGTGGCACGCCTGGTGCGCGGCGTCGTGCTGTCGCTGCGCGAGCAGCCCTACGTGGAAGCGGCGATCGCTTCGGGCACGCGGGTGCCCAAGATCATCGCCCGCCACATCCTGCCCAACACGCTGGCCCCGCTCACCGTGCAGGCCACCTACATCTGCGCGTCCGCGATGATCACGGAAGCAATCCTGTCGTTCATCGGCGCCGG
Organism: uncultured Acidisphaera sp.; assembly: GCA_964250825.1. Classification (GTDB taxonomy): domain Bacteria; phylum Pseudomonadota; class Alphaproteobacteria; order Acetobacterales; family Acetobacteraceae; genus CAVWQV01. The sequence continues at coordinate 4,390 of CAXUIE010000188.1, forward strand.
CACGCCGCCCACCATCCCGAGCTGGGGCAACATCATGTCGGAAGGTCGCGCGCTTTGGCAGGTCAAGCCGTTCATCGTGTTCTTCCCGGCGGTGTTCCTGTCTGTCACGGTTCTCGCCGTGAACCTGCTCGGCGACGGCCTGCGCGACGCGCTCGACCCGCGTCTGGCGAAGCGGATTTGAACGGCTGCGACCCCATCATCCGGGCGAAAGCCTGGGTCAAGTGCGAATGCGGCGGTCGCGCCACCGATGCTAACAGCGCGGCCCTGGATCGCGGCTTTCGCCGGGATGACGGGCCAAGCCCGTAATGCCGCTCCTTTCCGTCGAAAACCTCCAAGCGCATTTCGGCACCATCGACGGCGTGGTGCGCGCGGTCGAAGGTTTGTCGTTCGCGATCGACGCGGGTGAAACCGTCGCCATCGTGGGCGAGTCCGGCTGCGGCAAGTCGGTCACCTCCATGTCGATCCTGCGCTTGTTGCCCGAGCCTCCGGCCAAGGTCGCCGGCGCGGTCCGCTTCGACGGGCGCGACCTCCTGCAAGTCTCCGAGCCGGAGATGCGGCAGATCCGCGGCAACGACATCAGCATGATTTTCCAGGAGCCGATGACCAGCCTCAATCCGGTGCTCAACGTCGGCCGCCAGATCGGCGAAACCCTGCGGCTGCACCAGGGGCTGTCCGCGCGCGACGCGGAGCGGAAGGCGGTCGAGGCGCTCGATCTAGTCGGCATCCCGGAGCCCAAGCGCCGGGTGCGGGAGTACCCGCATCAGCTGTCGGGGGGGATGCGGCAGCGGGTGATGATCGCGATGGCGCTCGCTTGCAACCCGAAGCTGCTGATCGCCGACGAGCCGACGACGGCGCTCGACGTGACCATCCAGGCGCAGATCCTCGATCTGATGCGCGATCTCAAGCGCCGGCTCGGCTCGGCGATCATGCTCATCACGCACGATTTGGGTGTGGTGGCCGAGATGGCCGAGCGCGTGGTGGTGATGTACGCAGGCCGCAAGGTGGAGGAGGCCTCGGTGCGCGACATCTTCGCCCGGCCGCTGCACCCCTACACGCGCGGCCTGCTCGGCGCCGTGCCGAAGCTCGGTTCCTCCCTCGTCGCAGGCGGGCGAACGAAGCTGGCCGAGATCGGCGGACTGGTGCCGAGCCTGCGCCAGAAGATCGTCGGCTGTCCGTTCGCCGGGCGCTGCCCGCAGGTGACGGAGCACTGCCGCACCGCGGCCCCGGCGATCGAGCCGAAGGCTCCCGCGCATCTCGCCGCCTGCCACTACGCCGACGCGCGAGTGCCGGCGTGAACGCGGGCGCGCCGCTGCTCGAGGTGGACGGGCTGAAAAAACACTACCCGATCCGCTCGGGCCTGCTCGGCGGTGCGAGCGCGAACGTTCACGCCGTCGATGGCGTGACGTTCAGCATCAACCGGAGCGAAACGCTGTCGCTCGTGGGCGAGTCCGGTTGCGGCAAGTCGACGGTGGGCAAGAGCATCCTCCGCCTGGTCGAGCCGACGGCCGGCAAGGTGTGGCTGGACGGGCAACGCATCGACAACCTTCCCGCGGCCCAGCTCCGGCCGTTGCGGCGGCGGGTGCAGGTGGTGTTCCAGGACCCGTTCAGCAGCCTCAATCCCAGGATGCGGGTATTCGACATCCTGGCCGAGCCGTTGCGCAATTTCGGGCTGGCGGGGCGCGGAAGCGAAACGGAGGACCGGGTGGCCAGGCTGATGGACACCGTTCGGCTGCCGCGCGAGGCGATGCGGCGCTTTCCGCACGAGTTCTCGGGCGGCCAGCGCCAGCGCATCGGCATCGCCCGCGCCCTGGCGCCGGGGTCGGACCTCATCATCTGCGACGAGGCGGTTTCGGCGCTCGACGTGTCGGTGAAGGCGCAGATCGTCAACCTGCTGTCCGATCTCCAGGAGGAACTCGGCCTGGCCTTGCTGTTCATCTCGCACGACCTCGCCATCGTGGAGCACCTGACACACCGGGTCGCGGTGATGTATCTCGGCAAGATCGTCGAGCTGGCCGACCGGCGCACGTTGTTCGCGGCGTCGCACCACCCCTACACGCGGGCGCTGCTGTCGGCGGTCCCGGTGCCGGACCCGTTGGCGCAGCGGCACCGCATCATTCTCAAGGGCGACGTGCCGAGCCCGATCAATCCGCCCGCCGGGTGCCGCTTTCACACCCGCTGCCCGTTCGTGTTCGACCGCTGCCGCGCGGAGGAGCCGCTGCTACGGCCGGTCGGCGAGGCCGGGCACCTGTCCGCCTGCCACTTGGAGCACGCGCCCGGCGGCGAGGTAGTGCCGCGGCTGCATTGAGGCGTGGGCCGCCGATGGGCCGCCGGCGGCGGGTGGACGCGCGCCCGCCGGCCCGCCCGTCGCTGGAAGAGGCGGCGTCTGCCG
>CAXUIE010000189.1:0-3619 GCA_964250825.1 uncultured Acidisphaera sp.
TTGCATTGCGTTGCGCGCACCGCCCGGATTGCAGCTTCGGCTCGAACGACAAGACGAGCGAGCCAGCGATACGCTACGATTCAACCCCGCGCGTGCCGACGTTGTAGCTGTATAGCGAGTGGCTCGCGCAGATATATAGCGTGCTGTGATGGTGGTCGGCGCCGCCGAAGCAGAGATTGCCCGCGACCTCGGGAAGCACGATCCGGCCAAGCGGCGTGCCGTCCGGCGCGTAGACGCTCACGCCGTTGAAGTTCGGGTTGGATGACCAGCCTCCGGCGCACCAGAGATTGCCGTCCACATCCACCCGCATATCGTCGGCGATGCCCCCGCCGGCGTCCTTGAGATCATGGAACATGCGGCCGTTGTTCAATTTGCCGTCGTCGCCCACATCGAAGACGCGGATCACCGAGGGTGGACTGCCGGTGTCGGAGATGTAGAGCAGCTTCTCGTCTGGCGAAAAGCAGATCCCGTTCGGCTGCGTGAAGTCGCCCGCTACGACGGTGAGCTGGCCCGATTTCGGGTCGAGCCGGTAGACGTTGTGCGGCAGCTCCGATTTCGCCCTAGCACCCTCGTTGTCGCCCTCGATGCCGTAGCTCGGGTCGGTGAACCAGATCGTGTCGTCCGATTTGACGACGACGCCATTGGGAGAGTTGAGCTTCTTGCCCTGGTAGCCGTCGGCGAGCACGGTGATGTCGCCGCCGTACTCCGTGCGCGTGAGGCGGCGAAAACCTTGCTCGCACGTGACGAGGCGGCCCTGCCGATCCCGCGTGTTGCCGTTGGCGAAATTGGAGGGATTGCGAAACAGGGTCGTCTGGCCGGTCAGTTCGTCGTAGCGCAGCAGCGAATTGTTGGGAATGTCGCTGAAGATGAGGCTGTGCATGTCGCCGAAATACACCGGCCCTTCGGTCCAGCTGCCGCCCTTCCACAGCCGGCGAAGCGTGTTGGTGCCCGCTATGTATTTCTTGAACCGTGGGTCGAACACCTCCATCGCGGGGTCGGGATAGACCACCAGGGAAGGATCGTCCCAGTCGCGCGGCGGCGGTGCCGTGCCCTGCGGGTCGGCCGTCGAAGCGGACCGGGCCAAACCCGGTACGGTCGCTGCGACGCCCACGCCAGCGGCCGCGACGCCGCGCAGAAGGTTTCTTCTTTGCATTTCCGTTCCCCTACGTTTCTTCATTGGCAGGCAAGCGACAGGCCCGAGCCACTTTGTCTCCAAATCGAACGATTGGCAAAAGACGACGTGCGATCCGGTAATCCAGGGTGTTTGATCCCGGCCCGGGGTTTGGTGGAGCAGTCTTCTCGCGGGCATGGAAAAACGCATTATGGGCCAGGTTCTCCACGGCAGCGCCACAACGACAGAAGCGGTCCGTCGAGCAATACAAGGTAGTCAAGAGAGCCTGCGAAGCCTCGCCAGCGGCTACGGCATCAACCAGAAGACCGTCGCCAAGTGGAAGCGCCGTAGCTCGATCGCCGACGGGCCGACCGGTCCGAAGCAGGCCCGCTCCTGGATGCCACGTTGAAACGGGTTAGCCCTATTTTAACGCAACGACGGAGTGAGTTCACAGGGCGGGACTCGATCATGGCTCCGCCGAGACTGACCTCAAGCCGCCTCGTCCACGTCCGCATCCCCCGCGGGATCGTGGTCGGTCTCCAGCCCGGCCTCCTCCGCTTCCAGCGCCTGCGCGTCCTTAGGATGCACCCCGAACCGCGCCGCCACGTCCGGGGCGTAGCGCAGCAGGTCCGGGCGCAGCTTCAACAGGCTGATGTCCTTGGCCTTGCCTTCCAGCATCACGTCGAACGTCAACCCGTCCGCGTCGCGCATGAAACGGGCGAATTCGAACGGATTGGTGAAGTCGGCGTGCCCGGTCCAGATCGGCGGCAGCAGCACCGTCTTGGTCCGCGCGCGCGGCTTCACGGGCGCCTTGGTCACCTCCGCCTTGCGCCCCCGCTTCTTCGGCGTGGCGTCCGCGTCGGCCGGCTTGATCTTGCGCACCACCTCGCGCAGCTCCGTGCGCGGCGACGAGAAATGGATCTTCGGCCGCACGTTGTCCGGCCAGGTGCCGAGGATGCGCCGCAAGGCGGGCAGCATCTTCAAGCCTTCTGGGTTGAGGCACCAGAAATGCTGGTAGTCGAAGATCAGCCGCACGCCGGTCTGCTCGTGGATCCACAGCACGTCGGCGGCCGAGAAGCGGGTGTCGTCGTGTTCCAGCACCAGGCGCCGGCGCACCGGCTCCGGCAGGGTCGGCCACACCGAGGCCCAGCGGGCGCGGCTCGCTTCCTTGTCGCCGTAGACGCCGCCGCCGTGGACCACCATCACCGCCTCCGGGCCCAGCTCCATCCGGTCCAGCATCTCCGCCTGCGAGGCGAGGTCCCACACGCTCTTGCGCGTGAGCTCCGGGTCGGGGCTGTTGATCACGACGAACTGCGACGGGTGGAACGACAGCCGGATGCCGGCCTCGCGCGCGATCCGGCCCGTTTCGCGCAGCTCGGCGTCGCTTTCCGCCACCATGCCGTGGAACTGCGGCATGTCCGGGTGGGTCGCGTAAGGGGCGAGGTCGGAGGACATGCGATACATCGTCAACCCGCGCCGCCGCATGTGCGTGAAGATCGCCGCGATGCATTCGAGCGAGGTCTTGAGATGCGGCCCCTTCTGCCAGCGCCGCGTGTCGTTGCTCTTGAGCCCCGGCGCGGCCATGACCTTGACGGGGAAGCCAAGGCGCAGCGGCTCGCTCACGGCGCCACCGCCGCTTCCGCGCCGAAGCCGAGGGCCGCCGCGAACTGATTCCATTCGGGGACGCGGAGCGCCCCGCCGGTCGCGGCCCGGTGGCCCGACCCGTACTCGTCGCCCGCCCCGGGCGGCCGTCGTGCCGCGAGAAAGCCGATGAGGTCCACGTCGCGCGCGGCGCGCGCCGCGAAGTGCACCCAGCCGGGCCGATATCCCGTGTTGGCGGCGAGCACGATCTCCCGACGCAGCCGCCCGCGCCATTGCTGGGCGATCAACGGATGAATCTGCGCGGGCGAGGCGAAGCGGATCAGCGCGACCCCGTCCCGCACCACGGGGGCCACGCGCTTTGCCGCCGCGAGCTCGGCCGCGACCGACGCGCGCGCCTCTCGCAGCGCCCTGGCATCGGCCGCATCCGCCTTGGTGATGTCGCCCGGGCCGCGGGCTGTGAGGAGGAGGTGCAAGGCCGGCCGGGCGTCCCCCGTCGCCGACCGGCGCGGCGCGTTCACCAGCGCCGCCGCCTCCCGCAGGGCGGTGATCCCGTAGCGCCGTGCCTCGGCCATCTCGGCGAAGCCTTCCGCCATGTCGCCGATCATCCCGATCGCCGCGATCCACAGCCACGGCCCGGCATCCACGAGCGCTCCGGCGCACCAATAGGCGAGCAGGCTGGTGGTCGGAATCGGGTCCATGCCGTGCCCGGAGATCACGGTGGCCCCAGGCGGGGTGCCGAGCGGCACATGGTGGTCGATCACCACCGTCGGGATGCCCCGCTTGGGCAACGTGGGGCGCACGCCGAGATCGAGCACGAGGATCCCGCCCGCCGCCTCGCCGGCCAGCTCGGCGCGCATCGCGTCGGCCCAGGCGCTCTCGCCTCGCCCGACGCTGCGGGCGCCCGTC
>CAXUIE010000189.1:3629-6672 GCA_964250825.1 uncultured Acidisphaera sp.
TAACCCAGCGCCTGCGTCATAAGGGCGCGCACGCGCCGGCGGAAGACCCGACGATGCGGGCGCGCGTCGCCCAGCCCGTCGCCGAAAGCGCGCGGTCCAGGAGAGCGATCGATGCGAGCCCGTCTGCGTCGTTGTGGCCGAGCAGCCAAATGGGCGCGGCGCGGTCGAACGCGGCGAGCGCCTGTTGGAAAGCCGCGGCCACATCGGCGCGCGCATCGATCAGGGCGGGGGCGATCGCTTCCATGCCGACGCCAACTGCGGAAGCGGGCGATCGTTCGACAAAGCGCGCCGAACGCCCACGCGCCAGCTTGGACACGGCCGCGCCTTCCGCCCGGCTTGGTCCGGAGGGGCCCGATAAAGGAGGGCGAGCCCTACTCGGCGGCGGCGGCCACTCGCTTACGCCCGGTCAGCCGGAACCCCTCGTAGCCGTTGGCCGCGACCCTGTCGCACGTCTCGCGGTAGACGCCGACGCCGCCGATGTAGGGCATGAACACGCGCGGCTTGCCGGGGACGTTGGCTCCCATGTACCAGGAGTTCGCCTGCGGGTACAGCGTCCGGTAGGCGACCTCGTTCACATGCGCGCCCCAAGCCTCCTCGGCGGCCGGGTCGGCCTCCATCGTCGCGAAGCCTTCCGCGCGCAAGTGGGCGAGGCAGTCGGCGATCCAATCCACGTGCTGCTCGATGGACACGATCATGTTGCTCAGCACCGACGGGCTGCCGGGGCCGGTGATGGTGAACAGGTTGGGAAACCCCGCCGTCATCAGGCCGAGATAGGTACGCGGGCCGCCAGCCCACTTGTCCGCCAGCGCGACGCCACCCCGCCCGGTGGTCTCGATCCGCGTCAAGGACCCGGTCATAGCGTCGAAGCCCGTCGCGAACACAATGCTGTCGACCTTGTGCTCGCCCGCTGTCGTGCGGATGGCGTCCACCGTGATCGCCTCGATCGGCGTCGCATGGAGATCGACCAAGGTGACGTTGGGCCGGTTGAACGCTTCGAAATAGTCCGTATCGACGCAGATGCGCTTGGTGCCGATCGGATAGGTCTTGGGCGCCAGCAGCTCGCCGACCGCGGGGTCGGTCACCACGGCGCGGATCCGGTCGCGCACGAACTCCGCGGCCGTGTGGTTCGAGTCGGGATTAAGCGCCAGGTCGTTGTAGGCGCTCATGAAGCGAATGCCCCCCTTCTCCCAGCGCTCCGCATACTCGCGCTCGCGCTCCTCGTCGGTCGCGTCGAGGGCGCTCTTGGGATTGACGTCGTAGATCGTGCCGCCCTTCTCGTGGCGCGCGGTCTGGCGGCGTTGGGCGTATTCCGATTTCCACTCGCGCTCGTATTCCGGCGTCATCGGGCGGTTGCGCGACGGAATGCTGTAGTTGGGCGTGCGCTGGAAAACGGTGACATGCGCGGCCTGGGCCGCCAGCACCGGCACCGATTGTATGCCGGAGGAGCCGGTGCCGATAACGGCGACGCGCTGACCGGCGAAATCAGTCGGCTCGTGCGGCCACCGGCCGGTGTGATAGGCCCGACCGCGGAAATCCTGCACGCCGGGGATGTCGGGCACGCGGCTCGAGGACAGGCAGCCGGTCGCCATGATGCAGAACGTGGCCCGCGCCCGCTCGCCCCCGTCGGTCTCGACCCGCCAGGTGTCCAGCGCTTCGTCGAACACGGCGCGCGTCACCCGTGCGTCGAACCGGATGTCGCGGCGGAGGTCGAAGCGGTCGGCCACGTGGCGCGCGTAGTCCAGGATCTCGGGCTGTGCGGCGAACCGCTCGGACCAGCTCCACTCCTGCTGCAAGGACTCGTCGAACGAGTAGGAATACTGCATGCTTTCGATGTCGCAGCGGGCGCCCGGGTAGCGGTTCCAGTACCACGTGCCGCCCACGTCGCCCCCGGCTTCGTACACCCGGGCCGTCATGCCGAGCTTGCGGAGCCGGTGCAGCATGTACATCCCGGCGAAGCCGGCCCCCACGATAACCGCGTCGAACCGTGCCTCGGACATAACTCTCCCCCGCGCTTGTTCCTGCCACATAAGGCACGGCCGCGGCGTTTGAAATACCCGAGAGTAGCCCGGTCTTGACCCAACCGGGACGACGCGGTGCTCAGTACGACTTGTAGGGCAGGAACTTGCCGCTCATGCCGATCCTCACCCGGTCGCCCTTCTGGTCGGGCTGGCGTTCGAGCGTCATGTCGAAGTCAATGGCGCTCATGATGCCGTCGCCGAACTCCTCCTCGATCAGCTCCTTCCAGGTGCGGCCGTACACCATGACCAGCTCGTAGAAGCGATAGATCAGCGGATCGGTCGGCGGCATGGGCTGCAGCGCGCCGCGGTAGGGGATGGCTTGCAGGGTTTCGACCTCGGCGGCGTCGAGGCCGAGCAGCACGCCGGCCTTTTTCGCCACCTCCGGCGACATCGCCATCTGGCCGAGGCAGGCGGCGCAGCTCCAGGTGGGGGCGTGGCCGAGCCGGGCGGCGATGTCGGCCCAGCTCAGGCCCTTGCGTTTCTTGATGCCAAGGATTTTCTCGCCGAGAGCCGTCTTCGCGTCGTTCATGTCGCCTCCATGGTTTCGCCGCTCCGGCCGGCACTCGCGGCTGGTTTCGCCGCCTCGGCAATCATTCGCGTCACCCGGCGCCCATTCTCGGCGCCGCGGTCGTTGTCCGATTCGCCCGTTTTGGCGCGGCTCGCCTCAACTTGCAGCCTGTCGATGGGCGGAAACATGATCTGCTTTGGGTGGATGAGCCCGGTGCAATGGACGGTCAGGCAGCGGGTTGTGCAAGGCGCCGGTTGGCGACGTGGGTGTGATCGTCAGTTCGCGAGGTCGTTGAGGCTCAGCATGGCGAGCATGAGCGAGGCGACGATGCCGGCGACCGCCGCCCCCATCACGATCGTGATGGCGGGCACCAGCAAGGAAACCAAGCGCTGCACGCCGGTGCGGGTCTTCTGCTCGTGGATGGCGGCCGCGCGCAGCGCGATCGAGCCGAGTTCCGCGTTCTCCTCGCCGAGCCGTAGCAGATACACCATCCGGCGCGGAAACAGGGCGGATTGCT
>CAXUIE010000190.1:0-6666 GCA_964250825.1 uncultured Acidisphaera sp.
TCGTAGGCCCGGATGGCGGGTTCCAGCGCGCTGTCGTCGTAGCGTTCGTGATGCACGATGACGGCCGGCGGCAGCCGCATGGAGGCGGGCCGCCGCCCTTCGGGCCAGCCCACGGTCAACCCGGCGACCGGGAACGCGCCGGTCGGCAGCCCGAGCAGCGGCGTGACTTTCTCAATGTGGCTACGCACGTAGCTGATCGGACAGGTGCCGAGCCCGGCCACGTCCGCCGCCGCCATGAACGCGCCCATCGCCAGCGCGCAATCGACGGCCGCGTTGAGGAACGTGTCGAGATTGTTGTTGGCGTGCGGCATGCCGTGCATGGCGCACAAGCGCTGGCCCCGCCGCATGTCGGCGCACCAGACCAGAAACACGGGCGCCGACGCGATCCACGGCATGGTGCCGATCCAGTCGGCGATGCGCTTGATCCGCTCCGGATCGCGCATCACGACCACCGAGTACTGCTGCAGGTCCGACTTGCTGGGGGCGGATTGCGCCGCCGCGAGCAGGGCGTCGAGCAACGCGTCCTGGACCGGGTCGGCCTTGTAGCGCCGCGTCACCCGGCGATCGACCAGGGCGGTGAGCGCGGGCGGGATCGCGATGGGGTCGCTCGCCACGCCGAAGCGGGCGGTCCAGAGATCGAGCGCGTGCTCGGGGTTGATTTGGTCCATTGACACTCTCCGCGGCCAGAATGACGGGATCGCGGCGAAACGGCAAAGGCCACCGCTGCACCATCAACGGCGCATGGCGCGCGACGCCCGGACACTTCTTGCGATGCCGTAAAGGCTGATGCTGGACCAGAACACCTTGATTGCCATGGAGGGCGGGTTGAAGCGGTAGATCAAGAACACCAGACCAAGGCCGACCCGAGGAGATTGAGGGCGGGGAACCGCCAGTCCTCCGATCGCAGCACGCCGCGTTGATTGAGGAAGTATGCCAGGATGAGAACACCCGCGCCAACATAGCCGAATAGGTCTGCCGCGCTGCCGAGCCAGGTTTCAACAAACATGCGCGTCGCCCCTAGCCGATGAAGCATCGGCCCCAATGTTAGGGTTGGATGGACCGGCTCCTGAATCGCACATGCGCGTGACGAGCGGGAGCCCAACCGCCCTTGCGGCGCTCAGTCCACCCGAGGTTCTACAGGGTAGAAAACGTCCATGCTCGAACAGCCCACGGGTTTTGACACTCGTCCAGCGCCGCGTATCGATCTGCATCGCTTCGTCGAACGCCAGTTCCGCGACTTCATCTCCAACCCGCTGTTTCCCTGCACGGTCGCCCGGGGGACGGCCGCACAGGGGCGTGTGTCGATCCGCGTGTATGACGATCTCGCCGGTTCCGCATCGGCTGACTCGCTGCTTGCCGACTTGCTGGCGTTCATCGGCGCGCGTCTGATCGGCCATGCGGGTTTTGACAGCTTCGCGGCCGTGTTTGCCGCCCCGGCGCTCACAAGCGAGATCGGGTTCGAGCGGCTGATGTGGCGCTTGTTGCAGCGCTTGCATGACAGGGATGCGGACGAGCATGGCTGGGATCCGGCCGTTGCATCCGATCCGGCGAGCGAGGAGTTCTCGTTCAGCCTGGGCGGCCGGGCGTTCTTCATTGTGGGAATGCATCCGGGGGCGTCGCGCCACGCCCGACGTTTTGCGTATCCAGCGCTCGTGTTCAATGCGCACGCGCAATTCGAAGCCTTGCGGGCGAGGGGTGCTTACGAGACCGTGCGCGACCGTATCCGAAGCAACGACTTCGCGTTGCAGGGCTCGATCAATCCGGCCTTGCGGGACCATGGCCACGGCTCGGAGGCGAGTCAATATTCGGGCCGGGCCGTCGGCGAGGAGTGGCGCTGCCCGTTCCGGTCGGCGGCGTCCCGGGCGGCGTGAGCCACGTCATCGCGCCGCAGACCGGTGTCGCGTTCCGCTTGCGACGCGGCCAGCTTCTGCGGGTGACGGACCCGCTTGGCGAGCAGGTGTCCGACCTCGCCGCGTTTTCGGCAGGCGAGCCCCGGTCGGGCCTGTCCGCCGGCAAGACCGTTGACTTCGCGGAAACGATCTATCTCACCGCGGGCCACATCCTTTATTCCACCGTGAGCGAGCCGATGCTGGAGATCTTGACGGACCCGGTCGGCCGGCATGACATCCTATTGGCACCCTGCAGCCAGGAAACTTTCGATCTCCTATATCCGGGGCACTCCGGCTACCACCCGAGCTGCTTCGAGAACCTGGTCAACGCCCTCGCACCGTTCGGCGTCCAACCCGTGGAGGTCTGCTCGACCTTCAACATTTTCATGAACGTGGCGATCGGGCCGAACGGCCGGGTGCGGGTGGAGCCGCCGCTGTCCCGCGCGGGTGACACCGTCGAGTTCCGCGCGCTCACCGACCTGGTGATCGGGCTGACGGCCTGTTCCGCCGAGCAGAGCAACAATTTCGCCTTCAAGCCGATCCACTACGAGGTGGTTTGAACAGCGCCCGAGAACGCGGGCATCACCTCTTTGGCGAACAGCCGCAACGAGCGCAGGGCGTGCTCGTGCGCCAAGCTGCCCCAGGCAAAGGCGCAGATCACGTAGTTGCATCCGCTCGTGGCGACGAGGCGGAGAATCTGCTCGCGCACGCGCGCGGGCGAGCCGTGGATGATGGTCTCGAACTGCGTCGCCGTGTCCCATGCGAACAACCCGTCAACGCTGTGGTCGTCGTGGTCGTGCCATAGCTTGGTGATCGAGCGATACCAGTCATTGTGCGCGGCGCGCGTGATCGCGAGCGCCTCGTCGTCGGTCTCCGCCATTACGACCTGGCGCACGACGCCGAGCTTTGGCTCGGCCACATGCCCGTTCAGCCGGTCCGGATCGTGCCGGTGCCGCTCCCAGGTGCGCCGATACGTTGCGACGAGTTCGCCCACCGCCGCGGCCGGGCCGAGGCCGACGAAATTGAAGCCATGCCGCGCCGCATACTGGACGCTTTCCGGATTGTGCGTCGGATACCACAGCGGCGGATAAGGCTGCTGGTAGGGCTGTAATTCCATCGGCACGTCCTGATAGCGGTAGTGCGCGCCCTCGAATGTCAGCCGCTTGCTGCCCATGCCACGGGTCAGAACCGCGAGCGTTTCATTGAAGATCGCGCGGGTGTTGGCCGGGTCGACGCCGAAATAGCCGAGCTCGTACGGGCTGACGCCACGGCCGATGCCGATCTCCAGCCGGCCGCCCGAGAGCTGGTCGAGCATGCAAACTTCCTCGATCAAGCGCAGTGGATCGTACAACGGCAGCAAATAAACCAGCGGGCCGAGATGGATGCGCTTCGTTCGCTGCGCGGCGGCGGAGAGGAACACGGCCGGGGACGGCGCCATGCCGAGCGGAGTCGCGTGGTGCTCGGCAAGATGATAGCAGGCGAAACCGGCCGTTTCCGCCGCCTCGATCAGCTGCAACCGAGTCTCGTAGAGGGCGTGCAACGAATCGTTGCCTCGGCGATCCACCCAGTCGAACAGCCCGAACGAGACGCCGGTATCATTTGGGGATACTTGGTCCATGCTTTTTCCTCCCGCTCCGGTCTGGGCCGGCTTATTCGCCCTGTAGGACGGACGAGCGCAGCGTAATCCTGCCGCTGCTCGGAGGTCCAATGGCGGACGCCTGCCGGCGGCCCGCCCTAGGCTGCGGGGGCCAGCCGGGCGAGTGCCGCGTCCAGGCGCGCGACCTCACCCTGAGCCGCCAGCAAGCGCTCGCGGTTCTCCTCGACCACCTCGGCCGGGGCGCGCGCTACGAAATCGGCGTTGGCGAGCTTGCGGGCAATCTTGTCGGCCTCCCCGGCGGCCTTGGAGCGATCGCGGGAAAGGCGCGCGCGTTCCGCGTCGAGGTCGATCACCCCCGCCAACGGAAGCGCCACGGTGGCCTCTTCCAGCACGAAGTGCGCAGCACCCTGCGGCAACGCGTCCGTGAGCGGGCCAAACTCGGATGCGCGGGCCATCCGGCGGATCGGCTCGATCCAGCGCTCGCCGCGCGCAAGACTTTCGGGTGCGGCGTCGCGCAGCAGCAAGGGTGCCAGTGTCGCGGGGGGCACGTTCATTTCGGCGCGCGCCGTGCGCACCGCGCCTATCAGGCGCACCACCCAGTGGAGCTCGGCCCGCGCCTCGTCCGCACCGGGAACAACGGCGGCCCGAGGCCAGGGAGCACGAATCAGGCTGAACTCCGATCCGTAGCCGAGCCGGTCCCACAGCTCCTCGGTGACGAACGGCATGGCCGGGTGCAGCAGGCGAAGGATCACGCCGAGCACGTGCGCCGCCGTGGCGCGCACCTCGCGGGCGGCGGACGAGTCGCCCTCAGCCATCACCGGTTTGGCGAACTCCAGGAACCAGTCACAGAACTGGTTCCAGGTGAAACGGTAGCAGGCGGAGGCGTATTCGTCGATGCGGTAGTTTTCCAGCGCCGCGTCAGCTTCGGCAATCGCGCGATTAACGCCGTCGAGTATCCAGCGGGTGAGTGGCAGGCCTACGGATGCGGGGTCGAACGCCGGATCGGGACAGACCCCGTTCATCTCGCAAAACCGCGCCGCGTTCCACAACTTGGTGACGAACGAGCGGCGGCCCTCGACGCTGGCCGGGCCGAGCTTCACGTCGCGCCCCGGGCCGGTCAGCGCGCAGATCGTGAAGCGCAGCGCGTCGGCGCCGTATCGATCGATCAGCTCCAGCGGGTCGATCACGTTGCCCTTGGATTTCGACATCTTCTGGCCGCGCTCGTCGCGCACCAGGCCGTGGATGTAGACAGTGCGGAATGGTTCGGCGCCCATGAAATGCTCGCCCAGCATCATCATCCGGGCGACCCAGAAGAAGATGATGTCGAACCCGGTGACCAGCACGTCCGTCGGGTAATAGCGGGCGAGCTCCGGCGTCTGCTCGGGCCAGCCGAGCGTCGAGAACGGCCACAAGCCGGAGCTGAACCAGGTATCGAGCACGTCCTCGTCCTGCGCCAGCGGCTCGTCCCGCCCGTAACGCGCCAGCGCGGCCGCGCGGGCTTCTGTTTCCGTGCGCTCGACGAACACGTGGCCGTCCGGCCCGTACCAGGCGGGGATGCGATGGCCCCACCAGAGCTGGCGACTGATGCACCACGGCTGGATGTCGCGCATCCAGGCGAAGAACGTGTTCTCCCATTGCTTGGGCACGAACGCGGTGCGCCCGGTTTCCACCGCCGCGATCGCGGGTTTGGCGAGCTCGGCCGCATTGGCGTACCATTGCGTCGTGAGCAGCGGCTCGATCGGCACGCCCGAGCGGTCGCCGTGCGGCACCTGATGGGTGTGCGGCTCGATCTTCTCGAGCAGTCCAAGCCGGTCCAGCTCGGCCACGATGACGCGGCGGGCCGCGTCGCGGTCCTGGCCCGCAAGCGATTGAAGAAACGCGGGGTCGGCGACGCCTTCCGCCGGCGCGATCGCCTCCGTGATTTCGTCGAGGGTGACCCTCGCCTCGCGATCGAGCACGGACGGCATGGGCAGGCCATGCCGCTGGCCGACCGCGAAATCGTTGAAGTCGTGCGCGGGCGTGATCTTGACCGCGCCGGTCCCCTTCTCCGGGTCCGAGTAGCTGTCGGCGACAACCGGGATGCGCCGGCCCACCAGCGGCAGGATGACGAGGTGCCCGACCAGGTCGCGGTATCGCCCGTCCTCGGGGTGCACCGCCACCGCCGTGTCGCCCAGCATGGTCTCCGGCCGCGTGGTCGCGACCGTGAGGAATCGGCCGGGCTCGCCCGCGACCGGGTAGCGGATGTGCCAGAGATGGCCGCGCATCTCCTGACTCTCGACCTCAAGATCGGACACCGCGGACTGGAACCGCGGATCCCAGTTCACCAGGCGGCGATCCCGGTAGATCAGCCCCTGCCTGTGCAGCGTGACGAACACCTCGCGGACGGCGGCGGACAGGCCCTGATCCATGGTGAAGCGTTCGCGCGGCCAATCGAGCGACGCGCCGAGGCGGCGGAGCTGCTGCGTGATGGTTCCGCCCGACTCCGCCTTCCAATGCCAAACGCGATCGATGAACGCCTCCCGGCCGAGGGCACGGCGGGAGGAGCCTTGCTCGGCGAGCAGGCGCTCGACCACCATCTGCGTGGCGATGCCGGCGTGGTCGGTGCCGGGCTGCCACAGCGCGTCGCGGCCTTGCATCCGCCGCCAGCGGATCAGCGCATCCTGGATCGTGAACGTGAGCGCGTGGCCCATGTGCAGGCTGCCGGTGACGTTCGGCGGCGGAATCATGATGGTGAATGGCTGCCCGGCGCTGTCCGGACGCGCGGCGAACGCGCCGGCGCGCTCCCACCCTTCGTAGACACGGGGCTCGACGGCGGCGGGGTTGAAGGCTTTGTCCAGCATCACGCGGCGCTCGGTTGCGGCGTCAGGCTCGACGCCGCCCGACGCGGGGAAAAAACGGTCAGGGGACGGCGCGGCCCACCACGCGCTCGATTTCCAGCCGCACCAGCCGTTCGACGATGGGCGGGAGGTGCTCGTCCAGCCAATGCTTGAGGAACGGTCGGATTTCCTCGCGGACCATGTCCTCGAGCGTGGGGCCGCCCTGGTATACCTGGGTGGAGCGTCCCGAAAGCGTCCGCACCAGCGCTCCCAGGGACGATGCGGCGGCGGCGGCCGCCTCAGGCGCGACCAGGGAGCCATCCTGGCGGACCGGCGACGGGGTCGGCTCGGGTCGCGCCTGAGG
>CAXUIE010000191.1:0-903 GCA_964250825.1 uncultured Acidisphaera sp.
ATGTGGCGCAGAACGCCCGGGGCGTCCGTGCGCCAATCGCCATACGCGGCCGGCCCGGCGCGCGGCTCCTCCGCCCGGCTCGCGGCCGGCGGCAACAGCGCGGCCATGACCATCGCGCCCAGCAGGTTGGCGCGAAACGCGCCGGGCACCCTCGTCAGTGCCACCGCGCGGCGGCTTCGGCGTAGCCGATCCGGCGTTGCGGCGGCACCGGATGACGCCCGGCGACACGCTCGAGCAGCAGGGACACGTCGGCGGAAAGCTCCGCCTTCGATGCGGCGTCGAGGAACAGCTGTTCGAACACGTCCTGCTGCGCGTGGCTGCCGCCAAGGCGATACATTTCGCCCAACACCGGCCGCATCGCCGCAACCGCGGCGGCGTGCTGCCCGCGCCGGTGCAGCCATACCGCCTCGCAGATCGGCGCCGCCACCACCCGGACCAGCGGGTCCGGGGCCTGCCGCGCGGCGCCCAGCATGCGCGACGCGGCATCGTCCCGACCGGTCGCGGCCAGCGCCATCATCCAATGCGGCACCGTGAAGCCCGACTCGGTGTCGCCGATCCTGGCCTCCGCCTTGTCGGCGAGCTCGGTCCAGCGGTTTCCCACGTCGACGCCGTGCCGCTCGAGCCGGAACAGGATGGAGGCGGCGTTCTGCATGTCGATGTAAAGGTCCGGCATCGCCTGGGTCAGCGGCGAGGACAGGTCACGGAAACGCCGGTCATAAAGCTCGAGCACCTGCTCGAAACCGCGCTGCTCGAGGTGGAACATCGCCGCATGCCACCAGAGGTGGTGCAGGAGATTGGTCGCCCCGTCCCAGTTGGGCGCCAGGCTAGCGAGCCAGGCGAGCCCTTCGTAGCGGCGGCCCTGCATCTCCATCACGTGCGCGACGCCGTGCGCCGCCCACAAAT
>CAXUIE010000191.1:913-6634 GCA_964250825.1 uncultured Acidisphaera sp.
TCGGCCGGGGTGTAAAGCCCGCATTCCTCCAAGGCGAAGCATCGGCATCCGAGCAGGCACACGTAGCCGGGCACGTCCGGATCCCAGCCGGGCGTGACCTGCTGGACGGAGGCGAGCATCAAGTCCGGCCGGCCGCGCCAGAAGTTGACGGAGTGCGCCAAGCGCAACGCGACCACATCGCGCGGGTGCTCGGAGAGAATGTGGTCCCAAACCCCGACCGCGCGGCCGAGGTCGCCCGCCACCCAGTGCCGAAGCGCGGCGACATGCGCCTGCTCGCGCGCGGTCGCGCCAGCCATGTGCCGTCCGGCCTCCGCCGCCGCGTCGGCCGCGACGGCTTTCGCCGCGGCCCGGTACGACGTCATCGCGAAGTACCCTTTGAGGCAGTGGGCGAGCCCAAAGCCGGGGTCCGTCTCCAGCAGCCGCGCCAAACGCTGCGGGACGTCGGCCCGGTAGCTGAGATAGCCGTCCATCAAATCGGTGAAGCGGTGCTCGGCATCGGCCGAGCCGGTGGTGATCGCTAAACCTTGCGCGTCTTGTCGCATGAAGCCCCGCTGCGTGAACGGGACCATCATGCCTTCGCCGCCGCTACTCCGCCACCAGGGTAACTTCGGCGGTGCCCTGCCGCATGATCCCGAGCGTCCGCGCCGCGCGTTGTGACAAGTCGATGATGCGGCGGCGGGAAATCATGCGGTCGGTGATCGTAACCTCGACTTCCTGCCCGGTCTCCTGCGCCAGCACGCGCACGCGCGTGCCAAACGGGAGCCACGGGTGCGCGGCCGTCAACTCCCCGTTATCGAAGCGTTCGCCGCTTGCCGTCCGCCGCCCATGCCAGAAGCTCGCGTAGAACGAGGCGATGCCCGTCTGCCGCCAGCCGGGCGACACGTCCTCCTCGGCGCGCGCCGGCGACCCCGACAGGAGCGTCAGGACGCCGGCCAACATCAGCGAGCACACGACGGCAAGACGGGACCGGTTATCCGCCAAAGGGCTTCGCGAGAGGGCAAAAATTGCACGAACTCGATTCGGCCGCGTCAAGCAATCATCGCAGCTGGGTTGAGAGTACAGATCAGCGACGGCGAGCGCCGGGCAATATCGAATCAATCGTTCCACTCCGTTGAAACCGGAACGTTCCGGACAAGATTGGCCAGAGCCTCGGTTCGACTGCGTTTGTAGATCCCGCAGTGACCGGGATGGATTGGCGTGCGTTCGCCAACCATCCAATTCTGCTCAAACTCGCTGAAGTGGCAACCTCAAAATAACGTGGGCGTCATAATGAAGGATGATCGCATGTAGAAGGTCGCGCGCTGACGCGCTCACAGAGCGCGCGCGAGCGGCGACGGGCGATCCGCCTGACGGCGGTCAACCCTGACGATTGCTGCCGATCAGCCCTCGCGCCAGATGCTATGAGGCGGCCGCGCCGGTCAGACCGGCTTGTCGCCCTTCACCGTGACGCGGAAGCCGGAACGCACCGCGGGGTAGTAGTCCCACAGTGCTTGGTGCTGGACGCAGCGATTGTCCCAGAACGCCACGCTGTCCGCTTGCCAGCGGAACCGCATCTGAAACTCCGGCCGCGCGAAATGGCCTCCGAGTAAGGCGCGTCGCGCGTCGCCTTCCTCCCGGCTCAAATCGTTGATCCTTGTCGTGAACATCCGGTTGACGTAGATCGCCCGGCGTTTTGTCTCAGGATGCGTGCGCACCACAGGATGGACGGCGCGAGGGTAGCTTTTGTTGCGGTCGTCCACCCCCTTGTCGGCGTAGCGCCCGCGATAATACGGTTCGCCGTCGTGCGTGGCGGTGAGGCCGTCGAGGTAGGCCTTCATGCGCGGCGACAGCGCGTCGTAGGCCGCGTACATGCTGGCGAACAGCGTGTCGCCGCCGACCGGCGGCACGACGCGCAGGTGGAGAATGCTGCCCATCGGCGGCTCGGGATCGCAGGACACATCCGAATGCCAGCTTTCTCCGGCTATGTAGGTGGAGCGGGCGTCCGCGTAGACCTGCATCACCTCAGGATGACCTTCAACGCCGGGCGCGCCGGGGTGGACATGGAGTTCCCCAAAGTGCCGGCCGAACGCCATCTGGCTTCCGAGATCGAGCCGTTGGTCGCGGAAGAAGATGACCTGATGCTCGATCAGCGCCGCGCGGATCGCCGCGAGCTGGCGCGGACTCGCCTCGCGCAGGTCCACGCCCGCGATCTCCGCCCCGATGCGGGGGGTCACCGGCCTTACTTCGATCGCGTCATTGGCCACGCGGCATCTCCTTCGCGCGCCGGACCGTAATCTCCCTGCGCATTTACGCCAACCGGGTCAGCGAGGAGTAGGTCATGCGTGCAGCACTGCTGGCGGCCGTCCTGGGCGCGGCGCTTGACGCGGCGTCGGCAAATGCGCGCGCGGAGCAAGCTTCGGGATACGATTTGCTCTGGGTTTGCGAGCACTACGGGTGTGACTCGGAGGTCAGGCTGCTGACCCAGGCTCTCATCCGGGATCAAACGGCCGGTGTTCCCTATACAGCCGGGCTCGATCCGGTGTGCTTTCCGCCGGAGGTTACCTGGCCGAAGGTCGTTGCGGTGTGCGGCGGGGTTTGCGCGCTCATCCAGAAACGCTGCGCCAGGACGTGCACGGGCTCGTCCTGACGTATCTCGCGGCCGCGTTCCCTTGCAGCCCGGCCTGACCGGTGAGACCGAGCGCTAGACCGGTTTGCGGAAGAAGACGCGGCGAAAGCCGGCCTGCTCACCCCGCGCCGTTTCTTCCCACCCGAGGGCGGCGTACATGGCGAGGTTCTCCGTCATCATCTCGTGGGTGTAGAGCCGCAACTCGGCAAAGCCCCGCCGCCTTGCTTCCTGTTCGGCGAACCTCATAAGCGCACGTCCCAAACCGCGCCCATGCTGCGCGGACGCGACGGCGACGTTGTCGAGCAACAGATGGTCTGGCGCCGGAAGCAGCACGACCAGCCCCGACACCGCTCCGTCCTGTTCGATGACCCAGGCGGTATGCTCGCGGACATGAGCGGCGTAATCGTCGAGCATCGGCCCCGGAGGCTTGCCGATCCTGGCGATGTACTTCGTGTAAGCGTCGTTCACGATCTGCAAAATGGCCGGCAAATCGGCAAAACTGGCCGCCCGAATGCTCATTTGTTCCAGCAGGCTCTCGCCGGGGAGGATGCGACTGCCCCCTGCGTAAAGTCAAACCGTATCGATCGGTGTGCGGATATAAATGATCCCGTTGCCGTCCGGCGGCGGCCGGCCGCCTCGCATGTTCACCTGCCCGCTCCGTGCCGCTTTTTCCCATCCGAGGGCGGCGTACATCACACGTCCTTCCGCACGATCGGAGAGGTACCGGGTCAGCAACGGCGCGACAGCGCGTCATCGGCCGACGGCTGGCGCTGAGCGCGTCAAGACTTGGAGGCCGGGCAATCGTGCAACGCGCTCCACCCACGCCTGGACACCCGGCCAGTGCGCGAGATCAAAACCATGCAGATGAGCCGCGCGGCGCAAGGTTGGCAGGTTACGCGCGACCGCGATGTAGGGCGCGTGACTGTATTGTTCGAAAACAGCCACTCGTGCACGCGGCTCCGGGACAGGCCAGGCGCAGGCAACCACGACGTACCTTCCGCGAAATGGAGAAGAATGGCGTTTGCTTTCCGTAAGCACGGCACCATCGCTCAGGACCAGTGTGGGCACCTTGCCGCTTGGATTGAGCGCCAGGAACTCGGGCGTGCGCGTTGCACCGGCATTGCTGTCCGTTTCCACCCACTCGAACCGGTGTCCGATCAGCGTGAGAATCTGTGCCGCCTTCCAGCAATTGCCGGAAACGCTCAAGCCGTAGAGTCGCACAATGATCACCTCCATCTGGCATCCCGCCCGGCAACGCTTCACACTGCCGAAACGGAACGGTCGAAAACAAGATCGTAGGTGGAGGGATGCAGATGGGCGAGCATGTCAGCCGCAGAACGATACTGGGGTCGAGCCTGGCAGCAAGCGCGGCACTGGCGCTTCCACGCCGAACGCGCGCGCAGCGGCCGACTATACGCATCGGCGTGCTCACGGACATGGGCGGCGCCTACGCGGCCAACACGGGGGTGGGCTCGGTGCTGGCGTCGCAGCTCGCGATCGAGGATTTCGCCCGCACCAATCCGCCCTTCGCGGTCGAGCTCCTGTCCGCCGACCTCCAGCTCAAGCCCGACGTCGCCCTCGCGATCGCCGGCGACTGGTTCAACAACAAGGGCGTCGATCTGCTGACGGACGTCCCGCTGTCTTCCGCCGCGATCGGCATCGGCGAGCTCGCCAAGGCGAAGGACAGGCTCGCGATCTTCACCGGCGCCGCCTCGGCCGATCTCACCGGGCCGCGCTGCGGGCCGAACCACCTCCATTGGGCTTACGACACCTGGTCGATGCCGCACGCCACCGTGGACAGCCTCCTCAAGGAAGGCGGCGACAGCTGGTTCTTCATCACCGCCGACTACACGTTCGGCCATTCGCTCGAGCGGGACAGCGCTTCCTTCGTCACCGCAGGTGACGGCAAGGTGCTGGGCGTCGCGGAGCACCCCTTCCCCGGCACGACCGATTTCTCCGCCTACATCGTGCAGGCGCGCGCGAGCGGCGCGAAAGTCATCGGGCTTGCCAACGGCGGCGACGACTCCGTCAATTGCATCAAGCAGGCTGCCGAGTTCGGCATCCGCAAGGGCGGCCAAACGGTGGCCGGGTTGTTGCTGCTGATCGGCGACGTCCACGGCATCGGCTTGGAAGCCGCGCAAGGTGTCATGCTGACCGAGCCATTCTATTGGGACCTCAACGACGGCACGCGCGCGTTCGGCCGCCGGTTCGCCGCCCGCATGGCGACGGGTGCGATGCCGAACTCGGCGCAAGCGGGCCAGTACTCGGCCATCACCCACTACCTCAAGACGGTCGCGGCGATCGGGCCGGAACGCGCCATGGCGAGCGGGCGCGAGGTGATCGCGCGGATGCGCGAGATCCCGATCGACGACCCGATCTACGGCAAGAGCGTCATCCGCTCCGATGGCCGGGTGATCCACGACATGCACTTGTTCGAGGTCAAGGCTCCCGCCCAGTCCCGCGGACCGTGGGACTACTACACGCTGCGCCGCACGGTGCCGGCGGCGCAAGCATTCCGTCCGCTGGACGCCGGCAAGTGCCCGCTGGTGGGCGCCTGACGCGGCTGCCCGTCAGGCCCGCTGGTCCCGCCCGGCGAGTAGCACGAAATAGAATCGCCCCCACGGCAGCCGCAGGGTGCGCCGCATGTCCACCGCGTGGTCCATCACGTACCGCATCCCGAACGCGCGCTGCACCGCATGGAGCTGGTCGGACGTGAAGCTGGCCGCCACCTCCTCCGGCACCCTGGCGAGAAAGCGCGAGATGAATGGATTAGCGCTCGTCATGCCGCCATACTGCCTCGGGTCGGCAAACAAAGAGTGAACAAACAGAGAGCGTCGTTCCATGGCCGAGGTTCCAGCCGAAATCCTCGACGTGCCCCGGCGGCTCGGGCTGTTGCAGGGCGCCGCGCCGGGCATTCCGCTCCCGGGCGGCGTGTCCTCCGACATCTGGCGGGTGGACCTTCCGACCGGGCCGGTTTGCGTCAAGCGCGCATTGCCGAAGCTGCGAGTGGCGGCCGACTGGCAGGCTCCCGTGAGTCGCAACCGATACGAGGCGCGGTGGATGGCGCGCGCCGACGCCGCCGTGCCCGGCGCGGCTCCCGCGTTGCTCGGGCAGGA
>CAXUIE010000192.1:0-6613 GCA_964250825.1 uncultured Acidisphaera sp.
GCAGCCGGTTCACATCAAAACCGCCCCAATGGCCGCGTTGTGCGAAGGTCTCATAAAGCAAAAAATCTTATTGGCGCAGGCCAAACAACTATATTAGGATACTTACCCTTTTTGCTGTTGGTATGTATACAGTCTTCTCGTGCACAGATAAGATTGATTGAATCGAACAATATAGAAAGCGAGAGAGCTTTTATTTCGGCGGCATTTCAAGCGTATCAGATCGGGAACGATACGGAAAAGAAGCCCGTGTTGGGTGTTTTCGTATCGTTGAACAACAATGGTGGGACGCCGACGAAGAGGTTGGTTCATCAAATCGCCTGCGAACCGTCTGTCAACGTTCCGATCGAACCCTGGAAGCTCTTGGAACAACGTAGGATCGAAGCGACGCAAACACTCATCGGAGCTCACTCTAATGATGTTGCGGCATGCACCTTCACTATCGAACAGGTTCAACAAATGGCGGACGGAAAACTCCACGGTTATGTTGTGGGAGAAGTTCGCTACCGCGACAGAGTCGTCGATCCGACTGCTGATCATCGTACCGAGTATGCTCTTGAGCTTTTCGCTCCTTCCGTAAGCTCCGGCAACGGAACATTCACCGTCAGCAGCATCCCCATCCAAGTTGGAAATCATAATTGCGCCGACGAGGACTGCCCACCCGACTAGCTCGACGTGGTTCCGGCGCATCGTCGAGGTCCGCCTTATGTGGTATGGTTCTACCACAACTGTTCTGACTTGACCCCCCAGCCCTTTCTTACCATAACCCCCGCCTGTTTCGAAGGATCGGGTCATGTTGAAGACCACCCTCTCGCTCAAGCCGGCGGAGGTGCAGAAGGATTGGGTGCTGATCGACGCCGAGGGCGTGGTGCTCGGGCGGCTCGCAGCTCTCGTCGCCAGCCGGTTGCGCGGCAAGCACAAGCCGCAGTTCACCCCGCATGTCGATTGCGGCGACAACGTCGTGATCGTCAACGCGGCGAAGGTGCGGGTGACCGGCAACAAGGCCGAGCAGTCGATCTTCTATTATCACACGGGTTATCCGGGCGGCATCAAGGGCCGCAGTATGCGGCAGGTCCTGGAAAGCAAACATCCCGAGCGCGTGGTCGAGAAGGCGATTGAGCGCATGATCACGCGCGGCCCGTTGCAGCGTCGGCAGATGAAGCACCTGCATGTTTACGGTGGGGCGGACCACCCCCACGCCGGCCAAGAGCCTAAGCCGCTCGATCTGGCCGCGCTTAATCCCAAGAACAAGCGGAGCTGAGGCCATGTCGGGAACACGGACCGGCACGCTCGCCGACCTCAAGGACCTCGCGGTCGCCACCGCGGCGGCGACCAACCCCGACGCGCCCGCCCGGCGCGAGCCGAAGCGTGATTCGCTCGGGCGGAGCTACGCCACGGGCCGCCGCAAGAACGCCTCGGCCCGCGTCTGGGTCAAGCCGGGCAAGGGCGAGATCACCGTCAACGGCAAGCGCGTGACGCAGTATTTCGCGCGCCCGGTGCTGCGGATGCTTCTCACCCAGCCGTTCCTGGTGGCCGACCGTTACAACCAGTTCGACGTGTTCTGCACGGTGAGCGGCGGCGGGCTGTCGGGCCAAGCCGGCGCGGTGCGGCACGGGATCAGCCGCGCCCTGACCAACTACGAGCCCGAGCTGCGCCCCATCCTCAAGGTGGCGGGGTTCCTCACCCGCGACCCGCGCGTGGTGGAGCGCAAGAAGTACGGCCGCGCCAAGGCCCGTCGGAGCTTCCAGTTCAGCAAGCGCTGACCGGCGTCTTCCCCTTCGCGTTGCTCCAGGGGCGGGCCCGCCGGGACCCGCCCTTTTTGCTTCATCCGGCTCCGATCGCTCGTGGAGGGGCGGCCATGCGAAAGCCAGACCCGACCGAAGCCCGCGCACGCGCGCTCGCGCTTGCCGCCGGCGTTGACCCCGATGGCCGCATTCCCAAGCCGGGGAGCGAGCGGGGCATGCCGGCCTGGTGCGGCTTTCGCGACGCGGCGCGCGCCGAGCTGAACGCGCGGGAGGCGGCCGCGACGTCCGCCGCCCTCGCCGCCGAACGGCCGCAGCCGCCGGCCTACCGGGACAGCCCGCTCACGGTGATCGGCGAGCAT
This sequence comes from uncultured Acidisphaera sp., assembly GCA_964250825.1. Classification (GTDB taxonomy): domain Bacteria; phylum Pseudomonadota; class Alphaproteobacteria; order Acetobacterales; family Acetobacteraceae; genus CAVWQV01. The sequence goes on from CAXUIE010000192.1 coordinate 2,102, forward strand.
GACGAGGCGACGGTGGCGCAGATGCGCAGCTGCATGAGCGTCGGCAACGCGGTCGGCGGCGTGATCTGCGCCGACGGGCATCTCGGCTACGCCCAGCCCGTGGGCGGCGTGATCGCCTACGAGGGCCAGATCAGCATCTCGGGCGTCGGCTTCGACATCGGCTGCGGCAACCTGGCCGCCCGGCGCGACACGCCGTTCGCGGCGATCGCGGACCGGGTCGGGCCGATCATCCGCGATGTCGCGCGCGTCATATCGTTCGGCATCGGCCGCGCCAACGCCGAGCGGGTCGAGCACGCCTTGCTCGACGACGCCGAAGCGTGGCGCGCGTCCGACATGAGCGAGTACCGCGCCAAGGCGGCGGCCCAGCTCGGCACGGTCGGCGCGGGCAACCACTACGTCGACCTCATGCGCGACGAGAGCGGGTTCGTTTGGATCGGCGTGCATTTCGGTAGCCGGGGGCTCGGCCACACCAGCGCCACGCGCTATCTCAAGGCGGCCGGGGGGAGGGACGGCTTCAACGTGCCGCCCGCCGTGGTGGACGAGGACAGCGAGATCGGCCAGCGCTACATCGCGGCGATGCAGCTCGCCGGCCGTTATGCCCATGCCGGCCGCGAGTGGGTGGTTGAGCGCGTGCGACGCATCATCGGCGGCGCGGTGACGGAGACGGTGCACAACCATCACAACTACGCTTGGCGCGAGCGGCATGGCGGGCGCGACCTGTGGGTGGTCCGCAAGGGGGCCACCCCGGCCTTTCCGGGCCAGCGCGGCTTCGTCGGCGGCAGCATGGGCGACGACGCCGTGATCCTGGAAGGGATCGACAACCCCGAAGCACAAGCGTCGCTGTATTCCACCATCCACGGCGCGGGCCGCTTGTTCGGCCGCAAGGAAGCCAAGCGGCGTTTCACCCGAACCGCGATGGACCAGTGGCTCGAGGAGCGCGGCGTGGTGCTGATCGGCGCCGATCTGGACGAAAGCCCGATGGCGTATCGGCGTTTGCCCGACGTGCTGGCGCATCACGCGGGCACCGTGCGGGTGCTGCACAGCTTGCGGCCGTTCGCGGTCGCGATGGCCGGGGCAGGGGAGTTTGACCCGTTCCGGGACTGAGGGGCTAATGTTCGGGCGCGCGGAAGGAGCCAGCGGCATGAAGGTGTTCATCGACGGCGAGGCGGGCACGACGGGCCTCGGCATCCGCGAACGCCTCCGCGCGGTGCCTGACCTGGAGCTGCGCAGCCTCCCGGCCGATCAGCGCAAGGACCCGGGCGCCCGGCAGGCGTTGATGGCCGAAGTGGATCTGGTCGTGCTCTGCCTCCCGGACGAGGCGGCCAAGGAAAGCGCGCGGCTCGCCGACGAGCTTGGCCCGCGCGGCCCGCGGTTGCTCGACGCAAGTACCGCCCACCGCGTGCATCCCGACTGGACCTACGGTTTTGCGGAACTCGAACCCGGCCAGGCCGCGCGCATCGCCCAGTCGCGCCGGGTCGCCAACCCCGGTTGCTATCCGACCGGTGCGGTCGCGCTGCTCCGGCCGCTGGTCGATGCCGGGGTGCTGCCACCCGACTATCCCCTCGCGGTCAACGCCGTCAGTGGCTACTCGGGCGGCGGGCGGGGATTGATCGAGGCGCACGAGCGCGAGGGCGGTCCGGCGTTCGAACTCTACGCGCTCGGCCTGGAACACAAGCACGTGCCCGAAACGCAGCGTTACGCCCGGCTCGCGCGCAGGCCGGTGTTTGTTCCGTCCGTGGGCCACTTCCGGCAAGGGATGCTGGTCTCGGTGCCGCTGCATCTCGATGCGCTGAACGGTTCGCCGACCGGGGCCGATCTCGCGGGCGTGCTCGCCGCGCGCTATCGTGGGTCGGAGCAGGTGCTCACGATGCCGGCCGAGGCGGCGGGCAAGCTCGAGCCCGAGGCACTCAACGACACCGACGCCCTGGAACTCCGCGTGTTCGCCAACGACGCCCGCCGGCACGCGGTGCTGGTCGCCCGGCTCGACAATCTGGGCAAGGGGGCGTCGGGTGCCGCGGTGCAGAACATCCGCCTGATGCTCGGTCTCGCCGCCGCGCCCGCCCCCGTGAAGGAGCCGGCCCATGCCTGACATGCCGATCCCCGCTCTCGCTGGCCCGCTTTATGCGCTGGACGGCGTGGCCCCTTCCGTCGATCCCTCGGCCTGGGTCGCGCCCACCGCGGCGGTGATCGGCAACGTCGAGATCGGCCCGAACTCCGGCATCTGGTTTCATTGCGTGCTGCGCGGAGACACCAACCACATCCGCATCGGGGCGCGGGTGAATGTCCAGGACGGCACCATTCTCCACGTCAACCGCGGCCGCTTCGCGACCATTCTGGAGGACGACGTGACCGTGGGCCACGCCTGCATCGTCCATGCCTGCACGCTCATGAAGCGCGCCTTCGTCGGCTTGGGAGCAACGGTGCTGGATGGTGCCGTGATTGAAGAGGGCGGGATGCTCGCCGCCGGCGCCCTGCTCACGCCCAACAAGGTGATCGGCCCCAACGAGCTGTGGAGCGGCTCGCCGGCCAGGCTGTGGCGCGTGATGTCCGTCGAGGAGCGCGCCGGTTTCGACCAGACCGCCGTGCACTACGCCGAACTCGCCGGGCGGTTCAAGGCGGGTCTGCGCAGCGCGGGCTGAGCCCGGGGCTGAGTCTCCGTCAACGGCTTGTTCACCCGGTCGGCCTAGGTCCTGCCTTCGCAGGAGGCGCCGTTGGCTCGACCCTTGTGGCTGTTCTTCCCCGACTATCGCTTGAGTGACCCCTATCAGGCGTTGCTCGCCGACGCGCTCGCCCCCGCGGTGGAAGCGCGCGCGGGCACGGTCACGGACGCCCTCGAAGCCTCCGCCGAGCGCGGCGTGGTGTTCCACGTCCATTGGGAAGATGCGGTGTACGCCGGCGCGGCGGCCCAGGGTGAGGCGCGCGAGCGGATCGGCGGCTTTCTCGCCGAACTCGCCGCCTTGCGCGCCTGCGGCGGCCGTGTGGTGTGGACGCGGCACAACGCCGCCCCACACGAGAATCGCTTCCCCGCGGCGTCCCTTGAGCTCAGGCAAGGGCTGGCGGCGGAGGCCGACCTGCTGCATGTCCACGGCGAGACGGGTGCCGCGCTGATGCGCGAGGAGGGCGGGACGGCCGACCGCACCTTGGTGTTGCGCAACCCGGACATCGCGCCCGGCTACCCGGACGACATCACCGACGATGCCGCGCGACGCTACTTCCACCTGGACGCCGGGGCGACGGTGTTCGCCTTTCTGGGCGCCATGCGGGGCTACAAGGGTCTCGAAACGCTGCTCGACGCCTTTGCCACCGTCCACGGCGCCGATTGCAACGCGCAGCTCCTCATCGGCGGGCGGCAGCCGAACAGCCGCGAGGGCCGCTACCTGCTGACCGCCCCGGGCGTGCGGCTCATTCCGCATTTCGTCGACGACGGCGTGGTGCAGTACGTGCTCCGGGCGGCGGATTTCGCCGTGGCGCCGTATCGCCGCACGCTCACATCCGGCGCCGTCGCGCTGGCGCTCGGCTTCGGCCGTCCCGTGATCGTGCCCGAGCTGCCTTCGATCCTGGAAGTGGTCCGGCCGGGGCGCGAGGCGCTGGTCTACCGCCCTGGGGACGCGGCGGATCTCGCCCGCGCCATGCGGGAAGCCTGCGCGCTCGGAGGGGCGGAGCGGCTCCGAATGCGCGAGCGGGCGATACGGTCTGCCCGGGCCGTCACGTTCGGGGATCTCGCCGCGGCGCTTATCGAGCGGGTCGTCGCGCGCGCGCCCCCTGGCTAGGATTCGGTCACGCAACATCCTCGACGCGTACGCTGTGGGCAGTCCGTTGCGCTGCGCGAGGGTTGACGGGCGCGCTGGGATGCCGCACCCCGACGCTCCGTCGAGGAGATGCCGCGATGCGCTTCGGTTTGCTGTACGAGTTGCAACTGCCCCGCCCCTGGGACGAGCGGGCGGAGCATCGCATGATCCACGAGGCGCTGGCCGAGGTGGAGCTGGCCGACCGGCTCGGTTTCGACTGCGTTTGGGCCAACGAGCATCACTTCCTGGAGGAGTACTCGCACAGCTCGGCCCCGGAGGTGTTTCTCGCCGCCGCCGCGGCGCGCACCCGCCAAATCCATGTCGGACATGCGGTCGTGCTCTCGCCACCGGGCTACAATCCGCCCGCGCGCGTGGCAGAGCGGATTGCCACCCTCGATCTCGTCTCGAGCGGCCGGGCCGAGTGGGGCACCGGCGCGTCCTCCTCGCGCTCCGAGCTGGAAGGCTTCGGCGTCGACCCCGACCGGAAAAAGGCGATGTGGGCCGAGGCGACCGAGCAGACCGCAAACATGCTGGCGATGTCGCCCTACCCCGGCTTCGAAGGACAGTTCTTCTCGATGCCGACGCGCAACGTGATCCCCAAGCCGTATCAGAAGCCGCACCCGCCGCTCTGGGTCGCGTGCTCCAATCGCGAAACCATCCACGTCGCGGCGCGCAACGGGATCGGCGCGCTGGCCTTCGCCTTCGTCGACCCGGAAGAGGCGGC
>CAXUIE010000193.1:0-6567 GCA_964250825.1 uncultured Acidisphaera sp.
CGACCACCGGGCTCGATCCGATCATGGGCGCGGTGATCGATGGGCTGATCGTCGACTGCGTCAAGCGGCTGGGCAGCACGGCGGTCGCGATCACCCACGACATGGCGAGCGCGCGGCGGATCGGCGACGCGGCGGCGATGATCCAGGGCGGCAAGATCGTCTGGGACGGGCCGGCCTCGGCGCTGATGGACAGCGGCAACCCTTACGTAGAGCAGTTCACTCATGGCCGGCGGGAGGGTCCGATCCAGATGGAACTGCGGCGATGAAATCGATCCCCTCACCCCAGCCATATCCCGCAAGGGGGAGAAGGGGAAAGAAAGCCCTCTCCCCCGCTTGGGGCCGAAGCTTGGGTGGAGGGGCTGTCGCGCTCGCGTTCCTGTTCGCCCGACCGGTCCGCGCCGAACCGGCCGACCAGCTCATCGGCTTGTTCATGCAGGGCTGTCTCCCGTTCGCGGGCGACGCCCAGGGCTTGCGGAAATGGGCGGGGGGCATCGGCCTCCCGGCCCTGCCTCCCGAGGGGAAGGCGGCGTTTCTCGGGAAGCAGCCCGGGATGGTGTTCGATGCCAGCAACCAGCAAGGCAAGTTCGTCTTGCTGTCCGGCGACAACGGCGCCTGTGCGGCGACGGCGGAGGAAGGCGCTCCGCCAACGATGGCGGCGGAAGTGGAGGCGGCGCTCACGGGGGCGGGTATTCGCTTCACCTTGAAGTCCGATGGTGACGACCCGAGGAACAAGATGATCCATCATCGCGCTTACCTTGCTCACAAGGGCGACCGGTCCTGGCAGGTCGTGCTCAGCACGGGCGTTCACACCGAGCTGAGCGCCGCACCCTAGTCGCTCATGGCTCGATCCGCTCCCCGCTACGTGTGCCAGGCGTGCGGCGCCGTCACCGCGCGGTGGGCGGGCCGATGCGAGAGTTGCGGCGAGTGGAACACCATCCACGAAGAGCCGTTGGAGGCGCGGCCGGGTGCGGCAGCCAAGGCGGCTGCCGGAAGGCCGGTCAGCTTCGTCAGCCTCGCCGGCACGGCCGATCCACCGCCGCGAAGCAGCACCGGCATCACCGAGCTTGATCGCGTGCTGGGCGGCGGCCTGGTTCCCGCGTCAGCCGTGCTCGTCGGCGGCGATCCGGGGATCGGCAAATCGACGCTGATGCTGCAAGCGGCGGCGTCGCTGGCGCGGGCGGGACGGCGCGTCCTCTACATATCCGGCGAGGAGGCGATCGAGCAGATCAGGCTGCGCGCGCGCCGACTTGGCCTCGCGGACGCCCGGCTTGACCTGGCAGCCGCGATCAATCTCCGCGACATCGCACGGAGCCTGGAAGCGGAAGGCGATGCCGCGTTCGTGGTGATCGACAGCATCCAGACCATGTGGCTCGACACGATCGACAGCGCCCCGGGCACGGTCGGGCAGGTGCGGGCCTGCAGCTTCGAGCTGATACGAATCGCCAAGTCGCGCGGGTTCGCGCTTGCCCTGGTCGGGCACGTAACGAAGGAGGGCGCGATCGCCGGGCCGCGCGTCCTCGAGCACATGGTGGACGCCGTGCTTTATCTCGAGGGCGACCGCGGCCACCAGTTCCGCATCCTGCGCGGCGTGAAGAACCGCTTCGGCGCCACGGACGAGATCGGCGTGTTCGAGATGTCGGAAGCGGGGCTCGCCGAGGTGCCGAACCCGTCCGCGCTGTTTCTGGCCGAGCGGCGCGGCAACATCTCGGGAAGTGCCGTGTTCGCGGGGCTGGAAGGGACCCGGCCGGTGCTGGTCGAGGTGCAGGCGCTGCTCGCGCCCAACGCGGGCGGCTCCGGCCGCCGCGCGGTCGTGGGCTGGGACAGCGGGCGGTTGTCGATGCTGCTGGCTGTCCTGGAAACCCGCTGCGGCCTCCGGCTTCAAGCCTCGGACGTGTATCTGAACGTCGCGGGCGGCCTTCGGGTGGGCGAGCCGGCAGCGGACTTGGCGGTGGCGGCGGCGCTGGCTTCGGCCGCGTCGGACCGGCCGACCAGTCCGGGGATGGTGTATTTCGGCGAGATCGGGTTGTCGGGCGAGGTGCGGCAGGTGGCACAAGCGGAGGCGCGGCTCAAGGAGGCGGCCAAGCTCGGCTTCGATGCCGCTTGTCTGCCGCGCCGGGTCGCACGCGGCAACCGCCCGCTCGCCGCACCCGAGGGGTTGCGGCTGGACGAGATCGGGCACTTGTCCGATCTGGTGGATCGGTTCGCAGATGACGGGCGCGGTCAATGACCTGGGTCGACCTTGCGGTGATAGGCATGCTCGCAGTGTCCGCGCTACTTGCGTTCATGCGCGGCTTCGTCCGCGAGGTGCTGGGGGTCGGAGCCTGGGTCGCGGCCGTGCTCGTGGCGATCTGGGCGTTTCCCTTCGCCCGCCCTCGGTTTCGGGAGTGGCTCGGCGCCCCCGACCTCGTCGATCCCGTGACGTTCGCCGCCGTGTTCATCGCGACCTTGCTCGTGCTGCTGCTGATCTCGCACTGGATCGGCGCCTTGGTGCGCGGCTCGGCGCTGGGCGGCCTCGACCGCACGTTGGGGCTGATATTCGGGCTGCTGAGGGGTGCGGCTCTGGTCGTGTTCGCTTATATCGCAGCAGGGCTTGTGATCCCGGTGGATCGCTGGCCCGGCGTGGTCCTCCAGGCACGCAGCTTGCCGCTCGCGTATGCCGGGGCGGCCTGGGCCGCCGCGCGCCTGCCGCCTGACTACCGGCCCAAGCTGCAGCCCCCGCCCGCCGGGCGGGAGACCACCGCCGAGGGCCTGTCGCACCTGTCGCCGCTCGGGCGCGCGACCGACAAGCCGGTCGCGCGGCAGTAGGAGAAAGCCGGATGGTCACGGACCCGCATGACGACGACAAGCTGCACGAGGAGTGCGGCGTCATCGGGTTGTGGAACGTGCCGGACGCGGCGGCGGTGACGGCGCTGGGACTCCATGCCCTTCAACATCGCGGCCAGGAAGCGACCGGCATCGTGAGCTTCGACGGCGCGCGGTTCCACTCGCATCGCGGCCTCGGGCTGGTCGGCGACAATTTCGGCGACGCCAAGGTGATCGCGTCGCTGCCGGGGGAGATCGCGGTCGGCCACAACCGCTACGCCACGACCGGCGACACCGTGCTGCGCAACGTCCAGCCTTTGTATGCCGATTTCGAGTTCGGCGGCTTCGCCGTCGCGCACAACGGCAACCTCACCAACGCCCACGTGCTGCGCCGCGCGCTGGTGCGGCGCGGCTGCCTGTTCCAGTCCACCACGGACAGCGAGGTGTTTGTCCACCTCATCGCCATCAGCCTTTATTCAACCGTGGTGGACCGGCTGATCGACGCGCTGAAGCAGGTGGTCGGCGCCTACTCGCTCGTGGCCTTGTCTGATCGCCAGCTCATGGGCGTGCGCGATCCGCTCGGCGTGCGGCCGCTGATCCTGGGACGTCTCGGCGGCGGATGGGTGCTGGCGAGCGAAACCTGCGCGCTCGACATCATCGGCGCCGAGTTCGTCCGCGATGTTGAGCCCGGCGAGATCGTGGTCATCAACGACAAGGGCGTCCACAGCATCCGGCCGTTCAGCAAGCAGCCCGAGAGGTTTTGCGTGTTCGAGTATATCTACTTCGCGCGCCCCGACTCCGTCATGGAAGGGATGCCGGTATACGAGGCGCGCAAGCGGATCGGCACGGAGCTCGCCCGTGAGTCGCACGTGCCGGCCGACGTGATCGTGCCGGTGCCGGATTCGGGCGTGCCCGCCGCGATGGGCTACGCGCAAGAAAGCCGAGTGCCGTTCGAGCTTGGCATCATCCGAAATCACTACGTCGGCCGCACCTTCATCGAGCCGACCGAAACCATCCGCAATCTCGGGGTCAAGCTCAAGCATTCGGCCAATCGCGGGGTGCTCGAAGGCAAGCGCGTCGTGCTAGTGGATGACAGCATCGTGCGCGGCACCACCAGCCGCAAGATCGTCGAGATGGTGCGCCAGGCTGGAGCGGCGGAGGTGCACATGCGCATCTCCTCGCCGCCAACGACGCATTCGTGTTTCTACGGCATCGACACGCCCGAGCGCGGCAAGCTGCTCGCGGCGCTGCACGATGTGAGCGAGATGGCGAAGCTGATCGGCGCCGACAGCCTGGCGTTTGTGTCGCTGGACGGGCTCTACGCGGCGCTCGGCAAGTCCGGCCGGGTCGCCGCCACCCCGCACTACTGCGACGCCTGCTTCACCGGGGACTACCCGATCCCGGTGCCGGATGTCGCGGAGAACGCCGACCGCCAGCTTAGCCTGCTTACCGAAAACTGATGGCCGCCCCGCTCGAGGGTCGCGTCGCGCTGGTTACGGGGGCGAGCCGCGGTATCGGCGCGGCCGCGGCGATCGAGCTGGCGCGGCTCGGCGTTCACTTGGTCATCACGGCGCGCACGCAAGGCGCGCTCGAGGAAACCGACGACGCGATCCGCGCGGCGGGCGGCCAGGCCACCCTGTTGCCACTCGACCTCCGGGAAGGCGAGCAGATCGACGCGATCGGGCCGAGCCTGTTCGAGCGCTTCGGCCGGCTTGATGTGCTGGTCCACGCGGCTGCGACCCTCGGCAAGCTGACACCCGTGCCGCACATCCTGACGGAGGACTGGACCGAACTCCTCGCCGTCAATTGCACGGCTGGGCTGCGGCTGATCCGCACAACGGCGCCCTTGCTGGTGAACGCGGAGGCGGGCCGGGCCGTGTTCCTCACGGACGCGCGGGCGAACCGGCCCGGCGCCTACTGGGGGCCATACGCCGCGACCAAGGCGGCGCTCGCGCACTTGGTGCTCACCTGGGCGGACGAGGTGCGGACCACGCGCCTGCGAGTGAACCTGTTCGATCCCGGCCCTGTCGCGACCCGGCTGCGGCGGCAGGCGTTCCCCGGCGAGGACGCGGCGAAACTGCCCGGTCCGCATGCTGTCGCACCCGCGCTGGTGGCACTCTGCCTTCCAAACGAGACACGGCAAGGCGTCGTTGTGGAGAGTGAGGCATGAGCATGCAGGCCGAAACACGGTCGGGCCGCATCCGAGGCGCGCTCAGCGATTGCGTCGTCTCGTTCAAAGCGGTGCCATACGGCGCGTCGACCGCGGGTGAAAACCGCTTCAAGCCGCCACAGCCGCCCGCTGCCTGGGCTGGGGTTCGTGACGCGCTTGCTTACGCGGGTCAGTCGCCACAGTCGCGGGCGGGCTTTGCGCACCGCGACGAGCTGATGGATTTCGCGAGCCCGCCCGACACCACGCCCGAGACCGAGGATTGCCTGACCTTGAACGTCTGGACCCCGGCCGTCGGCGACGGCGGCAGGCGGCCGGTGATGGTTTGGTTTCACGGCGGCGCGTTCTCGTTCGGCTCGGCCAACAGCGCGCGGCTCGACGGCACGCGCCTCGCGAGCCGCAACGACGTCGTGGTCGTGACGGTGAACCAGCGGCTTAATGTCTTCGGCTTTCTCGACCTTTCCGAGGTCGGTGGCCCCGAATGGGCGCAGTCCGGCAACGCCGGCACGCTCGACATGCTCGCCGCGCTGGAATGGGTGCGCGACAACATCACCGGGTTCGGCGGCGATCCCGGCAACGTCACGATCTTCGGCGAGTCGGGCGGCGGGGCCAAGGTGAGCACCTTGATGGCGATGCCCGCCGGGCGCGGCTTGTTTCACCGCGCCATCGTGCAAAGCGGCGCCGCGATCCGGCTCCGCACTCGGGAGCGCGCGCTGCGGCTGACCGAGCTTGTTCTGCGCGAGCTTGGGCTCGGGCGTGGTCAGCTTCGCGAGTTGCAGAGCTTGCCGAAGGCGCGGCTGCACGCCGCCGTCGCTCCCGCCGAGCAGGCGCTCGGGCCGTCGCCGTTCCCGCTGTTCGACCGCTACCCCTTCGGCCCCGTCGCGGACGGCAGCCTTGTTCCGCGCCACCCATTCGACCCCAACGCGCCCCATGTGTCGGCCGACATCCCGCTCCTGGTCGGCGACACCAAGGATGAGGCCTCGCTGTTCCTCGCGCAGGATGATCGCGTCTGGAACGGCACCCTGACGGCGGACGAGTTCCGTTCGTCGGTGGCCAAGGTGGCGGGCGACGAGACCGACCGCGTTGTCGACACCTACGAGCGCCTGTTACCCGGCGCGAGCCCGGCCGAGCGGCTGATCGCGGCGCTGACTGACGGAAATTTCCGCATCCGCTCGCTGACGATGGCGCAGCGCCGGGCGCATGAAGCAGCCGCGCCAACCTGGATGTATTCCTTCGCCTTCGAGTCTCGCGCGTTCGACGGCAGGCTCAAGTCGCCGCACGCGTTCGACGTGCCGTTCACGTTCGACACCATCGGGACGCTGCCCTCGATAGACCAGACGGAGGACGCGGCTGCCCTCGGAGCCGCGATGTCGGGCGCCTGGGCCGCGTTTGCGCGAAGCGGCACCCCGGAACACCCCCGCATCCCGTATTGGCCCGCTTACTCGCTTGAACGCCGTTCGACGCTCGTGTTCGACGCGACCCGCCATCTCGCCCTAGACCCGGGCGCGGAAAACCGCGCGGTGTGGCAGAGAATCGCAGGCGCGTGAGCGCGAACGAGCGACGCGATCGCGCGAACGAAACCGCATCGGAGCGGGGGC
>CAXUIE010000194.1:0-4918 GCA_964250825.1 uncultured Acidisphaera sp.
AGGCCCTGCCCGGCGTCGAGCGCGCCCTGCTGATCCTCAAGCCGTACCGGTTCGCCTCGCGCGAGTTCCGGGCCGAGAAATCGACGGTCCGGGTCGGGGACGCGGTCATCGGCGGCAGGGAGTGCGTGATGATGGCCGGGCCTTGCACCGTCGAGAGCGAGGAGCAGTTGATGGAGACGGCCCGGGCCGTCAAGGCCGCTGGGGCCGTGATCCTGCGCGGCGGGTCGGAAAGCTTGCAAAGTGCTCGCGCGATCCACGCCGCTTTGACCGATGGCTTGCGCGCCGCCGGCCTGCCGACGGATCTGCTGCAGATGGCGCCCAGCGCGGACCGAGCCTATGTCGCCGCGATGCTGGGCGCGGCGGGGCTGATCGACCTCATCATCCCGCGCGGCGGCAGATCGCTGGTCGAGCGTACTCGGCGCGAGGCGCGCGTGCCCGTGCTCGCCCACGCCGAAGGGCTCAATCACACCTACATCCACGCCGACGCTGATCCGGCGATGGCGGGTGCGATCCTCCGCAACGCCAAGATGAGGCGCACGGGCGTCTGTGGCGCGACCGAAACGATGTTGATCGATGCCGAGATAGCGCCCGCGTTGCTTCCGTCGATCGTGGACGACCTCCGGGCGCTCGGCTGCGACTTCCGCGCCGATGCGCGCGCGCGCCGGATCGTGCCGACCTTGCCCGAAGCAAGCGACAGCGACTTCGACACGGAATGGCTCGATTCGGTATTGTCGATCGCGGTGGTCGACGGCGTAGACGCCGCACTCGCCCACATCGCCCGCCACGGCAGCGAGCACACGGACGCGATCGTGACCGAGAACACCGACGCGGCCGACCGCTTTCTGCGCGGCGTCGACAGCGCGGTCGCGTTGTGGAACGCCTCCACGCAGTTCTGCGACGGCGGCGAGTTCGGGTTCGGCTCCGAGATCGGCATCGCCACCGGCCGCATTCACGCGCGCGGGCCGGTCGGCCTCGAGCAGCTCACAACCTACCGCTACATCGTGTTCGGCAACGGCCAGGTGCGCCCCTGAGCGGCGGCAACTCGCCGGACCGGCTGCCTTCCTGGGGCGACCGGCGTCGGATGCGGGTGGGCGTGCTCGGCGGCTCCTTCAATCCCGCGCATCGCGGTCACGCGCACATCGCTCGGCTCGCGCTCAAGTTCTTGCAACTCGACCAGGTTTGGCTGCTGGTCTCGCCCGGCAATCCGCTCAAGCCGCGACGCGGCATGGCGTCGTTCGGCGAACGGCTGGCGTCGGCGCGCGCCATCGCTGATGGGCGGCGCCTGGTCGCGACGGGGATCGAGGCTGCGCTCGGGTTCCGTTACACGATCGACACGCTGCGGGCGTTGCGGCGGCGTTTCCCGCGCGTTCGCTTCGTTTGGCTGATGGGGGCGGACAACCTCCAGCAGCTGCCACACTGGCGGCGCTGGCTCGACCTCGCATGCGTGATGCCGGTCGCGGTGTTGCCGCGTCCATCGTATAACCACCGCGCACTCGCCGGACGGGCCGCAAAACGCCTGCGAAGTGCGCGCGTTGCGTCGCGCAAGGCGGTGATCCTTGCGGAACGGGACGCGCCCGCCTGGACGTTTCTCCCTGTTGCGCAGAATGCGGCGTCCGCCACCGCGATTCGCGCCAAGACGGACGTCTTCGTTCGCAGCCGCGTGCAGAAGGAACCGGACCATAGCCAGGAAACCACCGACCGGCCCCGCGCATCCCGATCCGCCCGGACCGCGCCGCAAGACGCCGCTCCGCAAGCCCGCGCGCCCTGCCCTGCCCGAAGCAGACAAGACTCCAGGCACGACGCGCAAGAAGGCCGTCGTCGCGGGCCCGCGCCACGCCGCGGAAAAGCGCCCCGCGCCTGAGCACACAAGGCTCGATCAGCTGCAGGCCGTCATCGTCGGCAGCTTGGAGGACGACAAGGCGGAGGAGGTTGTGGCACTCGATCTCGCCGGCAAGGCCACGTTCTGCGACCGAATGGTGATCGCGACGGGCCTGGCTGATCGGCAGATCACCGCGATGGCCTCCCACCTGGAAGACAAGCTGCAGGAAGCCGGCCTCAAGCGCGTGCTCATCGAGGGGGCAGGCGGCTCGGATTGGGTGTTGATCGACGCCGGCGACATCGTGGTGCATTTGTTCAAGCCGGAAGCGCGGGCGATGTACGCGCTCGAGAAGATGTGGGGTGCCGATTTCGACGAAGCGGTGTGACATTTACCCGACCTCGCCGCGCTTCAAGGTGCGCGGTGACCGCGTGCCGTCACGCCTCGAACTCGACCCTCCCTGACACGCGGCGGTCGCTGATCGATAGTCGTTCAATAAGCGACCGAGATGCGCTTGCGATGGTGCTGCGGGCGTTCGATCTCATCGAGCATGGCGCCCGCGTAATCTTCGAGGGAGATTCGGCTTTCGCCGTCGCTGTCCGTTAGAAGCTGGTCTCCGCCGACACGATAGCTGCCGGTGCGCTCTCCGGGAGCGAGCATGGCGGCCGGGCTCACGAACGCCCAATCGAGCTCGGTCTCGCCGCGCAGTTGATCCAGGAAAACCGCTGTACGGAGCGCACCCTCCTTCCACTGGGCAGGAAAGTCTGGCTGGTCAACCAAACGTTTGCCGGGCGCGATCTCGAGAGTGCCTGCGCCCCCCACAACCAACAAACGCTTGACTCCGGAACGCTTGACCGCGTCGATGATCGATCGCGTACCCGTGCCGCGATCGTCCCTTCCCGGGTTGAAGGCGCTGATCACCACGTCATGTCCCGCAACCAGCGATGCAAGCTCCGCAGACCTGGTAGCGTCGCCTCTCGCCGGCTTCAGTTGCGGATGCGTGGGCAGCCTGTCCGGGTTGCGAACGAGCGCCGTGACCTCGTGCCCGCGGTCGAGGCTCTCCGCCATAATCATGGTTCCGACCGTACCGGTCGCGCCGATGATCGCGATCTTCACAAGGCATTCTCCTTTGTCGCTGGCGCGGTGCGCGCCCCGCTGTCCATCCGGGGAACCTGGTCGCTGAGCGGTTGACCGTTGATCCCTTCCGCGACGAGCGCGGCCGCGACCGAGTCTCGTCGGACAAGGTCTTGCGCAAACCGCGTATAGCTCGGGTAGTTTTTCGGCATCGCGATGCCGATGCCATTCCCCCAACGGTAAAAGACCAGCAGGAATGGATCGACCGCCGTGAAGCCATCACCTGTTGAATATGCGCCCGATAGCCTGCTCTCGATGAGTTCGAAACACTCCGAGATCGTTTCCCTGGCCTTCGCCTTGATGCTTTCAAACGTCTTCGCGTCATCGCAAAATCGCTGCGGACGCCAAAATGCCCCGAAGCCCTGCCCGTGCAGGATGCCCGAAAGCCAGTTCATCCACTCATAAACCCGCGCGCGGTCGAGCGCGGTCCTGCCCATCAGGCGCCGCTCGGGAGCGAGGTCCGCGATTGCGGTGGCGATCGCCGGAACCTCCGTGATCACCTCCCCGTGCAGCGAGAGCACGGGCACGCGCCTCTTCGGATTAATGCGAGCGAACTCGTGCGTCAGGGTCGCACCCTTGGCGACCGACGTCTCGACCGTGTCAAAGGGGACGCCGATCTCGCGGAGCAGGACATGCGGTGCCAACGAGCAGGCGCCCGGAGAGTACCAAAGCTTGATATGAGGCACGAGCAGAGCCTTTTCCTGTCGATCTATGCAAACCGGTCTATCTACCTAGAGGCCGCGATGTCAATCGGAGAAAATATGCAGCCAAGCTCTCACGAACCGCGCGGTTCTGTCGGTCGCGACCGCCTGTTGGCGACCGCACGCCGACTGTTCACGCGCCATGGCGCGTCCAACGTCGGCATTAATGACGTGACCGCAGCGGCCGGCGTCGCCCGGATGACGCTCTACAACAACTTCCCGTCCAAGGACGCGCTGACTGTGGCCGTGTATGAAGGGATGGCGCATGCGACGCTGCACGCGCTCAGCGAGATGAAGACGTCGGGGGGCGCGGAGGAAGCAAACATCCTGGCGATCTTCGACCATTTCGACAGGAGCGAACGGGAGGTCGACTATCGCGGCTGTCCCTTCATCCATGCGAGCCTTCAGGCGGCGGAGGCTTCAGGCCCCATATATTCGATCGTGCAGTCTTATAAGCGTGGCTTGCGCGAGCACATCGTCCAAGTGCTCGACGAAGGCCGCCGGAACCGCGCAGAACTCGCCGATCAGATTGTCCTATTACTCGATGGCGCGGTTACCGAGGCTTACCTGAAAGGCGTGGCGGACCCGGTGACTGCGGCGAAACGCGCGACGGCGACGTTGCTTCGCTCGACCCAATGATCGGTCGAGCTCCGAGTGCCGGGACAGCACGGGCGCGATCAGCGTGCTCGACCTGGTCGCCCTCGGGCGGCTGGCGGGGCGGCATCACGTGTTGCGCCTGATCGCGGTAGGGCGCGCGCGGGACGATCCCGAAGCCGCCCTTGTCGCCCGCTACGCGGACCGGCTGCGGCCTAGGCTGATCCTCACTGAAATCGCCGAAGGACGGGGCGCGCCGGCCGAGGCGAAGCGGCGCGAAGGCCAAGCGTTGATCGCGGCCATCGAACGCGACGCTTGGGTGATCGCACTCGACGCCGCCGGCCAAATGCCCGACACCGAAGCGTTTGCTGCGCACGTGGAACGGTGGCTCGGCGACTCGCGGCCGGTGTGCTTTCTCATAGGCGGCGCGGAAGGGCTGCATCGGGCGGTGACCGAGCGGGCGGACTACGTGCTCTCGCTTGGCCGGCTCACCTGGCCGCACATGCTGGCGCGCGCGATGCTGGCCGAGCAGCTGTATCGGGCGCGCGCGATCGCGACAGGCCACCCGTATCACCGGAGCGGCCGGCCGGAGCCCGGCCGCCTAACCCCGTTAGCGTGGCCCCCCCCCCCCGCGACCGTTTCGCGCAGGCAGGCCGCGAAGGCATCTTCGGCG
>CAXUIE010000194.1:4928-6566 GCA_964250825.1 uncultured Acidisphaera sp.
ACCTACGCGAGTTCGCTTGCCGCGCCGACCGCTCGACGTTACGCATCGTTGGACGGGCGGGAGCGATTGATGAGGGAGCGGCAGTCCATCCGGCCGGTGATGCTGGCGATCTTGGACGGCTGGGGTTGGCGGGAGGACCCGGCGGACAACGCCGTGCGGCAAGCCCGCACGCCCCAGTTCGATCGGCTGTGGGAGCACGGCCCGCGCGCCTTCCTGCGCACCTCTGGGCTCGACGTGGGCTTGCCGGCCGGGCAGATGGGCAACTCGGAAGTGGGACACCTCAACATCGGGGCCGGCCGCGTGGTGATGCAGGACCTGCCGCGCATCCATAACGCCGTGGCCGACGGCAGCCTCGCCGCATCTCCGGCGCTCGGCGATCTCATTGCCGCCTTGAAGCGGTCCGGCGGCGTATGTCATCTGATGGGTCTCGTTTCGCCCGGCGGGGTGCACTCGCACCAGGACCACGCGGTGGCGCTCGCACGGCTGCTGATCGGCGCCGGGCTGCCAATCGAGATCCACGCCTTCACGGACGGGCGCGACACGCCGCCGCGCTCGGGCGCCGAGGACATCCGCAAGCTCCGCGCCGCACTGCCCGGAGGAGTGCGGGTCGCGACGGTGTCCGGCCGCTACTACGCGATGGATCGCGACAAGCGGTGGGATCGCGTCAGCAAGGCCTACCTGGCGATCACCGACGCCGAAGGGCCGCATTTCGCTGATCCGCTCTCGGTGATCGACGACGCATACAGCAAGGGCGTGACGGACGAGTTCGTCGTTCCGGCGGCGGTGAACGGGTATCGCGGGATGAAGGACGGCGACGGGCTGCTTTGCTTCAACTTCCGGGCCGACCGTGCGCGCGAAATCCTGGCCGCGCTGGTGGACCCCCAATTCGACGGCTTCTCCCGCCGGCGCGCGATCCGGTGGGCGGCGGCGGCCGGGATGACCCAGTACAGCGCCGCGCTCGATCAGCGCCTGACCACCTTGTTTCCCTCGCAAACCATGCGGAACCTGCTCGGCGGCGTGACGGCCGCCGCCGGACGGACCCAGCTCCGCATGGCGGAAACCGAGAAATACCCGCACGTCACGTATTTCCTGAACGGGGGCGAGGAAACTCCGTTACCCGGCGAGGACCGCATCATGGTGCCTTCGCCAAAGGTCGCGACCTACGACCTGCAGCCCGAGATGTCGGCGCCCGAGCTTGCCGACAAGGCGGTGGCGGCGATCGACGAACGGAAATACGACCTCATCGTGCTCAACTTCGCCAACCCCGACATGGTCGGCCACACCGGCAATCTCCAAGCGGCGATCAAGGCCGTGGAAACGGTGGACGCGGCGCTCGGCCGCATCGCCGAAGCGATCCGTCGGCAAGGTGGGGCGCTGCTGGTCACCGCCGATCACGGCAATTGCGAGATGATGCGCGACCCCGAAACGGGCGGCCCGCACACCGCGCACACGACCAACCCCGTGCCGGTTTTCTTGTTGGGCGGGAACGCGGCCGGCTTGCGGGACGGACGATTGGCCGACTTGGCACCAACCCTGCTCGACCTCATGGGCTTGCCACAGCCGGACGAAATGACCGGGACATCGCTGCTCCATGATCCTCCGCCGGGCGCTTCGCCTTAGTCCGCTCGCGGCGCTTAT
>CAXUIE010000195.1:0-263 GCA_964250825.1 uncultured Acidisphaera sp.
TGGCCGAAGATCTTGGACATGATGTTGCCGAAAATGCTCATCCGCGCGCTCCTGGTGACGTTTCTATAGCGGTTCAATGCAGCCATCGGGCGATGGTTCCGCTTGCCGCGAGGTTGAAAGCAGGAGTCACGCGCCGCCGCAAGCCTGTGGCGATCCCGCTTCCGTTCCGCCCGCGATGTCGCGGAGATCATTGAGGGATGAGGAACGCGGCCCGGGGGCGTTAGGGCCCCCCGGCCCGCGGCCGAACATGGAGGCTGTGCGTG
>CAXUIE010000195.1:273-6559 GCA_964250825.1 uncultured Acidisphaera sp.
CTTTCGCTCCGCGCGACGCTCGCCCTAACTTGCAGGATGTCCTTGCGCGTGACCAAGCCGACCAGCACGCCATTCTTCGGGTCAACCACCGGGACGCGGCCTTGATCGGTCGCCAGCATCACGTCCACCGCGTGGATGACAACGTCGTCCGGGTAGACGACGGCTAGCGAGGCGTCCGAAACGCGATCACCCAACAGTTCGGCCTCGTGGCCGCCCTCCACACCCCAAAGGAGCGCGTCGGCACGGCTGACCAGGCCCACCGGCCGGCTCAAGGCGTCGACCACGGGATAGATGCGGTGCCGCCCGGTCCTCAGCACCACCAGGGCCTCTCCCACCGACATGTCGGCAGCGAGCAAATCAACATCGCGCACCATGATTTCCGACACCCGCATCAACTGATAGGGGTCGATGGCGTACTCGCGGGTGATGTGCTGCCCGCGTCGGGCGATTTTTTCCGTCAGGATCGATCGCTTCAGGAGCAGGACCGTCACGGCGTAGGCGGCGGCCGACGCCGTGAGCAGGGGCACGAGCATCCGGATTTCGCCCGTTAGCTCGATGGCGAACAACGCGCCGGTCAACGGCGCCCGCATCGTTCCGCCGAGCATCGCCGACATGCCGAGCAGCGCCCAGAAGCCGGGGTCGCCCGGCAAGGCCAGCCCGATCAGCCAGCCCGCGGCCCCGCCTAGAATCAGCAGCGGGGCGAGCACGCCACCTGACGTTCCTGACGAGAGCGCCACGAGCCAGATCACGGCTTTCACGACCAGGATCGCCAGCACGGCGCGGACGAGCATGTGGCCGCCAAGCAGGTCAGCGATGACGTCGTAGCCGACGCCGAGCGCGCGCGGTTCGACGAGCCCACCTAGGCCGACGACGACGCCGCCCAGGGCAGGCCACCACATCCAATGGATCGGCAGATGCTCGAACGCGTCCTCGACGGCGTACAAGGCCCTCGTCAGCAGACCCGACAGGAGGCCGAGCGCGATGCCAACGCCGGCACAACTAAGGATGCCCCACCACGGCAGCACCGGGACGGCGGCGAAGGGAAACAGCGGCCCGACGCCGAACAGCATCGGCCGCCAGCAGATCGCCGTGACCGCGGCGACGACGACCGGGATGAAGCTGCGCGGCCGCCACTCGAACAGCAGCAACTCGACCGCCAGAAGGACGGCGGCGACGGGCGTGCCGAAGATGCCGGTCATGCCCGCGGCGGCGCCGGCCACCAGGAGCGTCTTCCGTTCCGCGGCGCTCAGGTGGAAGAACTGCGCGAACAGCGAGCCGATAGCGCCGCCGGTCATGATGATCGGACCCTCGGCGCCGAACGGCCCACCCGTGCCGATGGCGATGGCGGAGGAAAGCGGCTTGAGCACCGCCACCTTGGCCGACATGCGGCTGCTGCCGATGAGGATCGCTTCGATCGCCTCGGGGATGCCGTGGCCGCGGATCTTGTCGGAGCCGAACCGGGCCATCAAGCCGATAACGAGCCCGCCAAGCACGGGTGCCGCGACCATCCAGGGCGTTCGGGCCGCGTTGGCCATGACCGCCGGCGCGGCCGTGAACGCGCCGAACCACACGAGGTTGGTCACCAACGCGATCAGCTGGACGAGCATCCAGGCCGCAAGCGCGCCCCCGGTGCCAACCACCAGGGCCATGCCCGCCAGAACGAGCAGGCGGGGATCGACCGTGAAATCCGCCAGATGCCGCACGCGCTCGCCCCTGGCCACCCGGCGGCTAGCATCGGCCGCGTTTTGTGTCGTGTGGCGGGCCATGGACGCTCCTTCATCTCTGCCGGCGATTATTATATGTCGGAATACGATATATTCCAGGGAATACCGGGAGGTCTGCCATGCGGTCCGAACCAACTCGGGACACGGGGCTGCTGCCGTCGCAATACGCGGCCATCGCCGCGTTCCGCCTGGAGTTGCGACGGTTCCTCGCGTTCAGCGAGGCGGCCGCGACCGCGGCGGGCCTGCCTTCCCAGCAGCATCAGGCGCTGCTGGCGGTGGCCGGGCACACCGGCGCGGAACCGCCCAGCGTGGGCACAATCGCCGACCAGCTGCTTATCGCGCCCAACAGCGCGGCTGAGCTTGTTGCCAGAATGGTGGACGCGGCGCTTCTGGCGAAGCGCTCGTCCCGTCAGGACCGTCGGCGGATGGAGTTGGCGCTCACCGAGAAAGCGTCCGTTCTGCTGCGTCGGTTGACGGCCGCGCACTTGGACGAGCTCAAAACGCTTGAGCCCGCGTTGAAGCGCGCTCTCGGCAGGCTTCCCGATCCCGTCATCGAGGCTCGGCAGCGCGTCTAGTCGGGCAACCGGGTTCGCGCTCCGCGCAGGAGGAACCCACGCGACAGCGCGGCCTACGCTTGTCCGCTCAAACCACGCGGTCTCTGATCCGCTGCGGCGAAGGGACGGTGTCTCGGAAGGAGGGCCGTTCGCTCAACCGGTCGTGGTAGCGCCCGAGCTTCGGCCATCGGCCGCGCCACTCCCATTCGGGGAAGCGGACGGAGACGTAGCCCATGACGGCACCGAGCGCGATGTCGGCCAGGGTCAAACGGTCGTCGAGCACGAAGCGCTTGTCGCCCACGGTTCGCGCCATGTCGGCAAACCCGCCTTCAACCTTGCGCATCTGGCGCGCCGTCCAGGGCGCGCTCCGGTGCGCCTCGGGGCGCATCCGCTCGAAGAACACGAGCAAGAGCGCGTCGCAGATGCCGTCGCCGATCACCAGGCAGCGCTTGGCTTCGAGGATGCCGTCCGCGTCGCGCGGCAGCAGCGGCGGATCGGGGTGCTTCAGCTCCAGCCACTCGAGGATGTGGCTCGACTCATACACGCTCCCGCCATCCGGAAGCAGCAGCACGGGAAGCTTCTCGAGCGGGTTGTGGCGCGGGAGGGAGGTGTCATCGTTCCACGGCACCTCCGTCACCAGCTCGAAAGCGATGCCCTTCTCCGCGAGCGCGATCCGAACCTTGCGGGCGTAGGGGCTCGGCGTCGCGCTGATCAGCCGCAACACCTTATCAAGCCGCAGCCATTTCCAACGCCGGGGCGTCCACCACGCGGGTCTCGAAATCGGCGGGCGCGACCGTTTCGAGGATCACCAAGTCATCGCTGTGCGCCACTTCGGCGTGGCGGATCAGCGGCGGCTGGTAGACGGACGAGCCCTTCTCCAGCCGCACGCGGCCGATGTCCTCGTACTGGAACTCCACCCAGCCGTCGGCCACGTAGACGAACTGGAAGCCGAGTGCGTGGGTGTGCCATTGGCCGTGGGGATGGCGGCCCGGCTCCACCCTGACCGCGTGCGACGCGATCGCGCCGCCCGTCGCGGCCTTCATCCCGAAATCGCGGTAGACGAAGTAGTCCCGCAAGCCCGCCTCATAGGGCGCGTCCGCCGCATGCTGCACGACCACGCGCGAACCGGCGATGCCGCCCATCGGCTCCCTGCTGGTCAGGCTCAGGATCTCGAGCCCACCGCCGCAGCCGAGCTCGCGATGGCGCGGGCCGTTCCACGAATAGATCACGTCGCCCGGCCCGACCTTCCGCAGCCCGATGTCCTCGAACTCCACCTCGAGCCAGCCTCGGAGCACGTAGGTGAGCGAGAACGCGTGGTCATGCGTGTGCCAGTCGTCCGCGCGCTGAGTGTCGTGGGCGGCGCGGATCACGCGGGCGTTGAACGCGCCGTTCGTGACATCGGCGATGCCGAGATCGCGATACAGGAACTCGGGCGAGGCGCCCGGTTCGAAGTTGTCATCGCGGAGGTGGTGGACGAGGGTACGTGACATGGTTCCGGTTTCCTCCAACGTTTAGTTCACGCTGCCACGTCCGATGGTCCAGGTCCAGAATGCAGCCGCCACAAGGTGCGAGTTGCATCGTCGGCAAACCTTACAACCGCGCGCCTCCTCGCTGGTCGGCGGGCGAGTAACTTACTGAATTGCCCCGTAAGTCTTCTTTGGCCTGCCTCTTGCACAGCCCCATCGCGTGAAGCAAGCCGGTCGCGTTCGCGGCGGAACGGGAGGAACAATGAATAGGAATTGGACGGCTTCGGCGGGGCTATTTTCATCGCCTGCCGATTGGTCGCCTGCCGGCGCGCCCGCCGCGGGTGACACGCTGTATGTGCAAACTGGACTGGTGGTCATGTTTGGCCAGACGTTCGGCTCCATCGGCACCCCGTCGGCCATCAGCCTGATCGGCGGCACGGCGGCGAGCGCGCCGACCTTGGCCCTTATCAACGACACGTTGCTGAACGTGAACGTCAGCAACACCCCGCCGCCTTTCACCGGGTCGACCGCCCCGGCCGGGTATTACGCGGCGAAGTACGGCACCTTGATGATCGGCGGCACAGTAACCAATGAGGGCGGGACGTTCGAGGCGGCCCGCGGCAGCCGCGTCGGGGGCAACAATCTGAATATCGCCGTGGAGCCGGGCTCGACCCTGGTCAACAAGGGCAGCCTGCTCAGCGGCCCCGGAGGTCAGCTGACGATCTCCGGAGCCACGGTGGAGAACGATGGCACGATCGTCGCGGGCGGCGGCCATGTCACGGTTTCGGCGCATCTGACCGGCGTCGGCAATGCTTACGTGAATGACGCCGGCGCCGGACTGAACAGCGTGATCGAGGTCAACGCGGCGGTGGACGCCGGCCAAACCGTGCATATTGGGCGGGGCGCGTTGCAGCTTGACCAGCCGACCAGCTTCCTGGGCCAGGTCGACGTGCCATCGGCGGGTGTGTTGGGCGGCGTGCTACTCGAGGGAATGTCCCCCGCCTCCTGGGACGTGAAGGGAAGCCTGCTCGAGCTGTTCAACGGCGCCGGCGCGCGAATCGACATGCTCCGCTTCACCTTGCCGGAGACGCAGGCGTCGCTCGCGGTCTATGAGCGGCCCGACGCCACGCACGGGCATACGGCGCTGGTGTCATCCAGCGCGTTCTTCCCACCCCCGCAAGGTGATACGGTGGTGCCATATCACGCCATGGCTTGAGCTCGGCTGCCACGCATGAGGGCAGCGGCGGGATCGTCGGTAGTTGCTGGGCGAAGTGCGTCTGCGCCATGGGGTGCGGCAATCCGGCTGGCGAGCACGGAGACATACAAATTCGCGTCACGTTAGTAGGTTACATCCGAGTCCGCAAGCCAACGGCGAAACTCCTGCGCCGCCTTCTCCCAACTTACCAACGGCTTGGTATTGGGCCGGGCACTCGGGTGTTGGGCACACGTGTCTACGCGGACGCCTGCTTTTCTGAGCCGACCCTGGGCCTTCTCGCCCAGCGCGAGCACGAAGGCGCGGGGCAGGGCGCTGATCTCCTTACCCGCGTAGTTCGTCACGCAGGTGAGCGCCGCCTCGCCGGGGATTGCCCCGCCTGACGTGGGGGCGGAACATTTAACCGCGTTTGTGAACCAAGTTCTCGCGAGCTGCTCGTCCAGCGTGAGGCCGGGCCAGCAGAGATCGAGAATAGTCCTGAGGCTTCGGTGAAAGGGCGTCGGTCGGCTGTTTCGACGGAGTGACCCGGTGCGGAGCATTTCGTCAAACAGCGCCAAATGCCGGTCGAGCATTTGCGACGGCGTGCCAGCATAATGCTCGGTGTCGCCGGGATCACCGGGCTCGGCCGTGACTAAGATCAGGCGCATGCTTTCTGCTGCCCGGTAGGCGCCACCGAAGCCGCGCGGGATATGGCCTATTTTGGGTTCCCAGACGGCGAAGGAGCGGCAGCACCCGCTGAAATGACGGCATGGGGCCAGGGCGGGGGCGAGAATATGGCGCAGTTCGGCGGGCGAGACGGGCATGTGAGAGAGCTTGTTCGGGCCGCCCTGACGTGCAAGCCGCCGACGAACCGTGTTCGATGTTGCCCCGGTTATTGCCCCGAGCTGGACCGGCTTGCGTGGGCGACAAACGCTTCAGCGGTAAGCGCTGGATTAGCTTGGCTCCCCGGGTCGGAGAAACCGATGAGTGCACATACGACATCCCACTACCCGAGAAAAGCCGCCGACGCGCCAGGAACGCCGATGGCACGCTACAGCCGCCGAGACCACTACGAATGCGAAAACCGACCTACAAGGATCGCGCCGTCTCTCTCGCGCGCAACACCCAATCGTCACGCCGGACGACCTCGGCGGCGTGTGCGTCTACCGATGCCAGATCAAGAAGCTCTGCGAGCTCGGGCTGTTGGAGAAGGTGGCGTATGGCCAGTACCGGCTCGGACCGGCGGCCATGATCGACGCGTCCAATCCCGACATTCTCGCGGCGTAGCATTCTCTCTTGAGACCTTTGCACAACGCGGCCATTGGGGCGGTTTTGATGTGAACCGGCTGC
>CAXUIE010000196.1:0-6514 GCA_964250825.1 uncultured Acidisphaera sp.
GTTGGGGGGGGCCTGGGCCATGTGGGGGGGGCCCCGCGGCGGCGGGTGGGCGCCGGTCGCCTGATACTCCAGCAGAGCGGGTGTGGCGAACTGGAGCATGGATTCGATCATGCTCAAGTTGACGTATTGTCCTTGTCCGAAACGCCTTTTGTGAACCAAGGCGGTCAACACCGCGGCGCAACCGAACAATCCGCCCACCGGGTCGCCATAGGCGAGATGCGCCATTGTCGGCGGCGCGTCCGGAAAGCCGGCGAAGCTCGGCAGGCCGGACCCCTGTTCCAGCGTCGAACCGTACGCTCGGGTATCCGACCAGGCGTTGCCGCTGCCGAAGGCCGACATCGACAGCATGACAATCGCGGGATTGACCGCCAACAACCCTTCGTAGCTCAGGCCGAGCTTCCCCATCACGCCGGCTGCCTGGTTTTCAACGACGGCATCGGCCTTCGCGACGAGTGACAATGCGAGATCTCTGCCCGTCGGCGTCGTGAGGTCGAGACTCACGCCGCGCTTGCCTCGGTTCAGCGCGCAAAATCCCTTGGCGTTCTCGTACTGGCGGTTCGCGATGTATTCGGGCGTCCAGTTCACGCCTCGCCACCAGTCGGGATAGCGTCCCGCCTCGATCTTCAGGATCTCTGCTCCGAGATCGCCCAGCAGACGGCTCGCGAGCGGTCCGGCCCAGCCCATCGTGAAGTCGACGACCACGACGCCGCTCAACGGCGGCCCGGCCGAGGCGGACTGAGCGGGTGTTGGACCGGCGCTCTCGATCTCCGGCCCGAGATTGTCAAGCTCGGTCGCCGTCGGCGTCTCGGTCAGTCCGAACGGTGTCCGAGGGACATGGTAGGTCTTGCCGTCGATCGCGAATGACGCGAGTGATTGCCGTTCGCTGAATATCGGGTGACGAAGGATGCCCGCCGCGTTGGGTACCGGCACGATCGGCACGCGATGCGTGCGGCCTAGCGCGCCCCATTCCTCGGCCGTTCGATGCGCCAGCACCGCGGCCATCGCGCCTTCAACCTCGTCCAATCGCGCGAAACGCAGCTCACGCGTCGCCAGGTTCGCATCGGCAGCCTGCTCGTGAAGGCCGAGCGCAACGCAAAGCGACTGCCATTGATCCGGGGTCGTTGCGGTGATGCCGACCCAGCCATCCTTGCACGGGTAGATGCCGACCGGCCCGTTCGGAGAGAACCGGTTGAGTCCCTGACGCTGTAGCGGAACGCCGTCGCGCTCCACGAAGTGGATGTCCATCTCGCTGAGAACCAGGTTCGCCTCGAACAGGTTCACCGCGAAGCGACGCGGGGCCGACCGGGTGCCGGTGATGGCGGCGACGGCCGCGATGTAGGCGGTCACGCCGCCGATCAACGCCGATTGGCGGTATCCGGAATGGATCGGCGGTCCCGCGACGGCGCCGGCGAGGTGCGGCATGGCCGTCAGCGATTGGATGATGAGGTCGGTCGCTTTCCAGCCGCCGTACGGGCCGTGATGGCCGAACCACGTCAGCTCGACGGTCGCTATCTTCGGTCGCGCGACGTCCAGATCGGCCGTTGCGCCCTCACCCATGATGACGATGTCCGCCGCGCCGCGGAGCTCGGCCATCCTGTCGGCGCCCAAACCCTCCAGCCGCTTCTTGCCCGCCGCGAGATAGGCCGCGTAGAGGCGTTCGGCTTCGTGTTCACAACCCCGCTCCGTCGCGCCGCTTCGTTCCGGCGTGGCCACGGTGACCGATGCGCCGGCGTCAACCAGCAGCCGCCCGCAATACGCGCCCGCTACTCCTCCGGCCAACTCGACGACGGTGATGCCGGCCAAGGGCCGTTGGCGACCTGAGCTCATCGTCTCCCCCCTAGTGACAGATGCCTCCGAAGCCGTGGATCAAGGATGTCCCGCGAAGACAGCGCCG
Source organism: uncultured Acidisphaera sp. (assembly GCA_964250825.1). Lineage (GTDB taxonomy): Bacteria > Pseudomonadota > Alphaproteobacteria > Acetobacterales > Acetobacteraceae > CAVWQV01. Next base: position 1,895 of record CAXUIE010000196.1, read on the forward strand.
GGATCATCTGCAGCGCGCGACGGACCGGTAGTTCAGCATGCAGCGGAGATCACCAGCCGTCGACGCACGGCCGCTTCTTGCCGGTCCGCGGCGGCGGCGGTGGCACCGAGTTCAATCCGGATATGACCCAGCTCCTCGTGTCGGCGGGATCGATGACGTTGTCGAGTTCGAACAGCGACGCGGTGTTCAGCGCCTTTCCGCGCTCGTACATTTGCGCCACCATGCCCTCGAACGCCGCCAATCTCTCTTCCGGATCGTCGATCGCCTCGAGCTCCTTGCGGCGTCCAAGCTTGACTTGGCCTTCCAGCCCCATGCCACCGAACTCGCCCGTGGGCCACGAGACCGCGAAAACGGAAGCGTGAAAGCTGCCGCCGGCCATGCCCAGCGCGCCGAGCCCGTACGCTTTGCGGATCACCACGGTGAAGGTGGGCACCGACACGTTGGCGCCGACGAGGTAGGAGCGGCAACAATGGCGGACCAAGGCGGTCTTCTCGTGTTCCGGCCCGACCATGTTGCCTGGCGTGTCGCAAAGGAACAGCAGCGGGATGTCGTGCGCGTCGCAAAGCTGCATGAAGCGCGCGCCCTTGTCGGCGGCCGGGCTGTCGATGGCGCCTGCAAGATGCAAGGGGTTGTTGGCGACGACGCCGATCGGGCGTCCCTCCATGCGAATCAGCGCCGTGATCATGCCGGCGCCGAACCCGCGGCGGATCTCAAGGAAGGAGCCGTCGTCCGCCAGCACCTCGATCAGCGGGCGCATGTCGTAGGCGCGCAGGCGGTTCTCCGGCACCGCGTGGCGCAAGCGCCGCTGATCGGCGCAGCTCCATTCCGTGAGCGGTCCCTGGAAGTAGGACAAGTATTTCTTCGCGACATCCACCGCTTCGATCTCGTCCTCCACGGCGATGTCGACGACGCCGTTCGGCACCTGCACGCTCATCGGGCCGACCTCCTCGGGGCGATACACGCCGAGGCCGCCGCCCTCGATCATCGCCGGCCCGCCCATGCCGATCGTCGAGTTGGCCGTCGCGATCACCACGTCGCAGCACCCGAGCAGCACGGCGTTGCCGGCGAAGCAGCGACCCGACGCGATCCCGACCAGCGGCACCAAACCGCTGAGCCGCGCGAACCGATGAAAGGTATCGAGCTGGAGCGAGCCGACACCCGGCGAATCCGTGTCGCTGCCCCGTCCCCCGCCGCCTTCCGCGAGGACCACCATCGGGAGCGCCCATTGTTCGGCGAGTTTGAACACGCGATCCTTTTTCTCGTGCCCTTTCCTGCCCTGCGTGCCGGCGAGAACGGTGTAGTCGTACGCCACCACCGCGACCCGCGCCTTCTCGCGCGAAAAGCGCGCGCCGTTCACCTGTGCGGTGCCCGCGATCAAGCCGTCCGCCTGGGTGGTTTCAATGAGTTCCTCCATGTCGACGGTGCGACGGCGGGCCGCGACCGCGAGGCCGCCATACTCGATGAATGTGCCGGGATCGACCAGCTGCTCGATGTTCTCGCGGGCCGTGCGTTGATTGGTGCGGCGGCGGCGGGCGACCGCGCCCGACCGATGCGCGTCACCCAGCTTGGCTTGCCTGGCAAGCACTTCGGCGAGATCGGGCCGGATCTCGTCGAGATCGGCCTCGTCCGGCTTCTCCCCGAACTCCTCCACGACGTCGGTTGGCTCGATGAACACCAGCGGATGCCCCTCGAACACGGTGTCATTCGTCGCGACGGCGATCGAGCGCACGACGCCCCCGGTCCTTGCGGGAACCGCGTGCTGCATTTTCATCGCTTCCAGCACGAGCAGTTGCTGGCCCGGGCGCACCGTGTCCCCTTCGCGCACGTCGATGGAGACGATCGTGCCCAGCATCGGCGCGCGTTCCGCCACGGCGCCGTCAGGGCCTGCGACATCCGGGTGGAGGGGCCGCGGCGTCGCGGCAAGCTCGGCCGCGCCCGACGGGGGACGGTCGGTGCGACCATGATTGAGAACCGCGAGCGGATCGCGGCTGTCCACGCGCGCGCCGGCCAGGCGGAGATTTGGCGTTGCGAGTTGCGGTGCAAAATATCGGCTCGGGTGTGCGTCGCTTTGCTCCAACAAGTCGGTGATCCGCTCCTCTACGAAGCGGGTATGGACCGCGCCCTGCCGGAAATCGGGATGCCGCAACACCGACTGGAGAAACGCGACGTTGCTTGGAACGCCGGCGATCTTGAATTCGGACAGGGCGCGGTACGCGGCCGATGCAGCGTGGGCGATATCGTTGGAACGCGCGTGAACAATGACCTTCGCGAGCAGCGAGTCAAAGCGGGGGTTAGTCTGGTAACCGACGTACCCGAACGTGTCGACCCGAATGCCGGGGCCGCTCGGCGGCTCGAACGCGGACAGGATGCCGCCCGCGGGGCGCGCGTTGCCGTCCGTGCCCATTGTCTCGGTGTTGACCCGAAGCTGGACTGCGATTCCGCTCGGGGTCGGGACGGACGATTGATCGAGACCGAGTTCCGCCAGGCGCTTGCCTTGCGCGATCGCGAGCTGGGCCTGCACGAGGTCGATGCCGGTGATCTCCTCGGTCACCGTGTGCTCGACCTGCAGCCGCGCGTTCGCCTCGATGAAGGCGAACCGCGCGTTCGACTCGCTCCCGTCGACAAGAAACTCAAACGTCCCGAGACTCCGGTACTTGACCGCTTTCGCGAGCTTGACCGAGGCGTCAAGCAGGTGCGCGCGCATATGACGAGCGAGGCCAGGCGCCGGGGCGAGCTCGATCAGCTTCTGTCGTTGACGCTGGACGCTGCATTCGCGTTCCCAGAGATGGCTGACAGCGCCGGTGCCGTCGCCGACGACCTGGACCTCGACATGCCGGGCGTGGTCGAACAGCTCCTCGACGTAGAGATCGCCGCTTCCGAACGCCGCCAGCGCTTCGGCCTGGCACAAATGAAAGGCCTGCTCGAGCTGGTCCGCGCTCCGCACCGGCCGCATGCCGCGACCGCCACCGCCGGCGATCGCCTTGAGCATGACGCTGGCGCCGTCCAGCGTTTCGAGGAATGCGCGCGCTTCTTGCAGACTGGTCGGCTGTGCGGTTCCCCGCATCACCGGCACGCCGCATGTCTCCGCCATGGCGCGTGCGGCCGCCTTGTTGCCGAACAATTCAAGGGTTTTGGCGGTCGGCCCGACAAAGGTCAGTCCCGCCTTCGCACACTCGGCGGCAAACGACGCGTTCTCGCTCAGGAAGCCATACCCGGGATGAACCGCGTCGCAGCCGGCCTCCTTCGCCACGGCGATGATCTGCGCCGCGTCGAGATAGGCGGCGGGGCCGACCCCCTTCAGCCCGCGCGCCGCGTCGGTGCGCCGCGTATGAAGCGAAAGCGCGTCGTCTTCCGAATAGATGCCGACGGCGCGGATGTTCATGTCCGCCGCGGCACGCGCGATGCGGACGGCGATCTCACCGCGATTGGCGATCAGCAAATTGTGCATCGATCAGGTTCTTGCCGCTTCTCTCGCCGAAATCATCCTTGGCTCACTCACCGGCGACGGCCCGCGTGCCGATCACGCCGGTTTGTTCAAGCCGGTCGATCTCGGCTTGCGACAGGCCGAGGTCACCGCGAAGAACCTGCTCGTTGTGCTCGCCCAACATCGGAGCTGTGCTCCGCAGCGGCGGCCTCTTGCCGTCCACACGATACGGCGCGTGCGGCGCCACGTGGCTTCCGATGAATGGCCGGTCGGGGGGGGGGGGCCGCCCCCCCGCCCCGCCCCCCCCCCCCCCCCCGACGGCATTGACGAGTACGACCGGCAGATCGTGGCGGCGGAATGCCTCCGCCAGCGCGCCGGCGTGTTTCACAACAACCTCAATGGGGTGGACTGTGGGATAGGTGAGGATGCCCCTTTGCAGATCAATAATGATGAGGGCGGTCTTCGAGTCAAGCGTGGTGACTGCCACGGTCTTCTCCTGCTGGACATGATCCTCTCGCGCCGGAATGGGGGATCATCCCGTACCGCCCCGACGGGCAAACGCCACCCTCACGCCATGATGGGCTTGACCAGTTCGCCGGAGACGTCGGTGAGGCGGAAGTCGCGGCCCTGGTAGCGGAACGTCAGGCGGGTGTGGTCAATCCCCATCAGGTGCAGCATGGTCGCGTGCAGGTCGTGAACGCTCACCGGGTCCTTGGTGATGTTGTAAGAGTAGTCATCGGTCTCCCCCAGCGTCATGCCGCGCTTGACTCCGGCCCCAGTCATGTAGAGGGAGAAGCAGCGCGGGTGGTGGTCGCGCCCGTAGTCGGTCGCCGTCAGCGTCCCCTGCGAGTAGACCGTGCGGCCGAACTCCCCGCCCCAGACGACCAGCGTTTCGTCCAGCAGGCCGCGCTGCTTCAGGTCCTGGATGAGCGCCGCCGAGGCCTGGTCCGTGTCCATGCACTGCCCCCTGATGGCGTTGGGCAGGTTGAAGTGGTGGTCCCACCCCATGTGGAACAGCTCGACGAAGCGGACGCCGCGTTCGCACAGACGCCGCGCCAGCAGGCAGTTCGCGGCGAAGGTGCCGGGCGTGTGGACATCCGGGCCGTACATCTCCAGGACCGACTTCGGCTCGTGAGAGATATCCGTCAGGTCGGGCACGGCGGCCTGCATCCGAAATGCCAGCTCGTACTGTGAGA
>CAXUIE010000197.1:0-6413 GCA_964250825.1 uncultured Acidisphaera sp.
GTCGATGTCGGTTAGCGCCGAGACCGCGCCGAAATGCTTGCAAACGCCGCGCAGGCTGAGCACGGTCTCGCCTGCTTGCGACCCTTCAGTAATGGCGTCCGCCATAATTCCCTCCCGAACCCCGTGCAACGCGAACGCCCCCGGCGCCCGCTTGGGCGAAGGAGGACGTGTTGTCGCGTTCAGGGCTTGATGCCGAGCGCCTCGCAGCCAGCCGCGTAACGGCCCGCGCAGAGCACCGCGGCCGTCTCGATCGGCTTGCCGTTGACCTTCTTGTTGACGATCTCGGCCTTGAGATTGCCGGCCGTGACGAGCGTCGGCGTGAAGAGCTGGGTCGGCGTGTTAAACAGCTTGGTGTCGGATTTGGGCGTCTCGCCGCCGAGCAGCTGAACCGCGACGTCCGCCGCCGCCGCTGCGACGATCTCGCTTGGCTTGGAGATGGTGTTGTATTGGTCGCCCGCGATGATGAGCTGCAGCCCGGCGATCGTCGCGTCGTTGCCGGTCACGGGCGGGACCGGATTGACGCCAGCCGCCTTCAACGCAGCGATCGCGCCGCCCGCGGTGCCGTCGTTGGCGGCCGCGACGCCGACGACCTTCTTGTTAAAGCGGGAGATCTGCCCGCTCGCCCATTGCTGCGCCTTGGCGGGCAGCCAGTCCGGGGTGTCATACTCGGCGAGGGTCGGATAGCCGCCGTCGGCCAGGCCTTCGTGGATGCCCTTCTTGATGAGGCCGGCCGCGGCGTCGGTGGGCGAGCCGTTGATCTCGAGCAGACCGACATCGCTCGGGGCCACGTGCTCCGCCTTGAGATGTTCCACCAGGGACTGGGCGATCGTCTTGCCGATCTCTTCGTTGTTGAACGACACGTAGTAGTCGGCCGGCGTGGACGGGATGGGCCGGTCGTAGGCGATCACCTTTATGCCCCGGCTCTGCGCCTGCTTAACCAGGGAGGCGGCGGCGGTCGAGTCGACGGGGTCGATGACGATCGCCTTGGCCCCCTGCGAGATCACCGAGTTGAACTGCTGCTGTTGGCGCGACGCATCGGCGTCCGCGTTCTGGTACAGCACCTTGCAGCTCGGGCACAGCTTCTTCATCTCGGCGACGAAGCCGGGATGGTCGTGCTCCTCGTAGCGGGTCGAGCTCTGGTCGGGCATCAGAAAAGCGACGGTTGCGTTGGAAACGGGCGCGGCCGACGCGGCCGTTCCCGCCGAGAAACCGAAGGCGAGCGCCGTCATTGCCGTCGCGGCCGCGGAAGCTGCAAGCCTGGACGACGCGGTGTGCCTGATCATGGATCGTTCGTTCCTCTATTCTGGCTCGTAGCCAGTCATGCGCGTTCAAACGGATGGATCGGCGGCGCGCGAACGCTTGCCCGCGCCGTCGATGGCTCGGGCGCTCAGGCCGCGGACGCCAAGCGCCCGCCGCCGCGGCGGAGATTGCGGAACCGGGACGGCGGCATTCCCTTCACGGTCAAGAACTGGCGATTGAAGTTCGACACGTTGTTGAAGCCGACCTCGTAGCAGATCTCGGTGACGGTCAGATCGGGCTGGCTCAGGTGCTGGCACGCGAGCTCGATGCGAAGCGAGTTCACATACTGGACAAACGTCATGCCCGTGTGCCGGCGGAACGAGCGCGAGAACGTGCTGATGCTGCGGTTGCTGAGCTTGGCGAGCTCCGCCTCGCTCAGGTCACGGGTGAAGTTGCGACCGATGTGCTGCAGGACCAGGTTCATGGCCGTCGATAGATACGCCGAAGGGTCGGGCTGAAAGCCGGCGCTGGCGAGCGGCGTCCGCTTCGGGGCGTGGCCGATCGCGTCCAGGATTTCGAAAAAAAGCGCGAGGCGGCGCGCGTCGGACGCCCCGAGCAGGTCGCGCATCAGCGGGCCGACCCGCGCGGCGAGGTCGGCTTCGAAGCGGACGCCGCGAAACGCCTCATGGAGGAGCGGCTGAAGAAAGCGGAGCTCCGGGAAACTCGCCATGCAGCCGGCGATCAAGCCGCCGGAGAACTGGAGAACCAAACACCGCTCCTCCACGGTCTGCCCGGTCATCACGTCGCTGATCCAGTTATGCGGCAGATTGGGGCCGACCAAGACGAGGTCGCCGGCGCGAAACGGCCCGATGTGGTCGCCCACGTAGCGGTCGCCCTCGGTCGCGGTCACCAGGTGCAGCTCGTATTCCGGATGGAAATGCCAGCGGACGGTGCGGAACGGGTAGCCGTGCGACCAAATCTTGAACGATTGGTCGTCGCGCACCTGCACCAATTCCAGATCGGGTTTCACCCGAAGGCTCCTCCTAGCCCGTTTCTTCCCTGCGATCGCGCCATTTGCGCCCGATCGAGCATTCGGTATTCGCTACGGCGGCGGAGGGCTACACGCTTTGCAGCGCAGCATCGATACTTTTTTGTCGTGCGGCTAGCGGAACCGAGACAGAAGCGACGTGCCGCTGACACGGCGGGGCGCGCCGCTTATGCTGGGGCCGCTCCAATCGGGAAGGAACACGGCCATGCTGAACCCCGCCGCCTCGCTGCCGCTCGCCGACCCGAGCCTATTCCGGCAAGCCAACCACGTCGACGGCAAGTGGATCGAGGCCGACAGCGGCAAGACGATCGCCGTCCGTAATCCGGCCACGGGGGAAACCGTGGGCACGGTGCCGGCACTCGTCGCGGCTGAAACCCGCCGCGCGATCGAGGCGGCGAACCGCGCGTGGCCAGCCTGGCGCGCCATGCTGGCCAAGGAGCGCGCCGCCATCCTGCGCAAGCTCTACGACCTGATGCTGGCCAATGCGGACGACCTCGCATTGATCATGACGGCCGAGCAGGGCAAGCCCTTGGCCGAGAGCCGGGGCGAGATCGTCTACGCGGCGGGTTTCATCGAGTGGTTCGCCGAGGAAGCCAAGCGAGTCTACGGTGACACCATCCCGCAGAACGCCAAGGGCCGCCGGATCGTGGTGATGAAGGAGCCGATCGGCGTGTTCGCCGCGATCACGCCCTGGAACTTCCCGGCCGCGATGATCACCCGCAAGGCGGGACCGGGCTGGGCGGCCGGCTGCACCGGCGTGATCCGTCCGGCGAGCCAGACGCCGTTCTCGGCGCTCGCGCTTGCCGTGCTGGCCGAGCGGGCCGGCATGCCGCCCGGCGTGTGCAACGTCATCACCGGCCCCTCGAGCGAGACCGGGCGCGAGCTCACCTCCAACCCGCTGGTGCGCAAGCTGTCGTTCACCGGCAGCACGGAGGTGGGCGCCAAGCTCCTCGAGCAGTGCGCGCCCACGATCAAGAAGACCAGCATGGAGCTTGGCGGCAACGCCCCGTTTATCGTGTTCGACGACGCCGACCTCGACGCCGCCGTCGCCGGCGCCATGGCGAGCAAATACCGCAACACCGGCCAGACCTGCGTCTGCGCCAACCGCCTCCTGGTGCAGGACGGCGTGTTCGACGCGTTCGCCGGCAAGCTGAAGGCCGCGGTGGAGGCGATGAAGGTCGGCAACGGCATGGAAGAGGGCGTCACGCAAGGTCCGCTGATCAACCCCGAAGCCGTCAAGAAGGTCGAAACCCATATCGCCGACGCGGTCGGCAAGGGTGCGCGCATCGTCACCGGCGGCCATCGCCACAAGCTGGGCGGCAACTTCTTCGAGCCCACGATTCTCGCCGATGTGCCCAAGGACGCGGTGGTGTTCCACGAGGAAACCTTCGGGCCGGTGGCGCCCTTGTTCCGCTTCAACACCGAAGAGGAGGCGATCGCGCTCGCCAACGACACCGAGTTCGGGCTCGCCTCGTATTTCTATTCCCGCGACATCGGCCGCATCATCCGGGTAGCCGAGGCACTGGAATACGGCATCGTCGGCGCCAACGAGGGCATCATTTCGACGGAAGTGGCGCCGTTCGGCGGGGTCAAGCAGTCGGGCCTCGGACGGGAGGGGTCGAAGTACGGGATCGAGGATTACCTTGAGATCAAGTATCTGACGTTGGGCGGCATTGGGACGTAGCCTCGGCTTTGTTCTCCCTCTCCCTTCTGAAGGGAGAGGGCCGGGGTGAGGGGTAAGCGATGGCATACGACTTCGACCTGTTCGTGATCGGCGGCGGCTCCGCCGGGGTGCGCTGCGCGCGCATCTCGGCCGGCCACGGGGCGAAGGTCGCCATCGCCGAGGAGCGGTTCTGGGGCGGCACGTGCGTCAACATCGGCTGCGTGCCCAAGAAGCTGCTGGTGCAGGCGGGCGAATACGGCGCATGGGCGGACGACGCCGCCGGCTTTGGCTGGACCATCAAGAAGGGCCCGCACGACTGGGCCAAGCTTATCGCCGCCAAGGATCGCGAGATCGGCCGGCTGAAGGGCGTCTACCGCCGAATGCTCGACGCGGGCGGAGCGACGGCTTTCGAGGCGCGCGCGGTGCTGGTCGATCCGCACACGATCGAGGTCGCCGGCCGGCGGGTGACGGCCGAGCACATCGTGGTCGCCGTCGGCGGCCATCCGGTTCGGCCCGATATTCCCGGCGCGGCACTCGGCATCGTGTCCGACGACGCGTTCTATCTCCCATCCATGCCGCGCCGGATCGTGATCGTCGGCGGCGGCTACATCGCCGTCGAGTTCGCCGGCATCTTTGCCCATCTCGGCGCCGGCGTGGACCTAGTCTACCGCCAGATGCTGCCGTTGCGGGGATTCGACGAGGATTTGCGCGAAGGCCTGGCAGGGACCCTGCAAGCGGACGGGATCAAGCTGCATCCCGGGGCGCAGCCGCATCGCCTGGAAAAGCGCGACGGGGGCAAGCGGTTGACGCTTTCCACCGGCGTCTCGATCGACGCCGATCTCGTGTTCTTCGCCACCGGTCGCAAGCCGCACACGGAGGGGCTCGGCCTCCGAGCGGCCGGGGTCGCCACCAACCCGGTCGGCGCGATCACGGTGGACGCGCAGCTTCGCACCAGCATCCCGCACATCTACGCGATGGGGGACGTCACCGACCGGCTCAACCTCACCCCGATCGCGACGGCGGAGGGCCACGCGGTCGCCGACGCGCTGTTCGCCCGCAAGATGCGGCACGTCTCGCTCGACAACGTGCCGACCGCGGTGTTCTCGACCCCGCCTTGCGCCAGCTGCGGCCTGACGGAGGAGGCGGCGGCGATGCGCGGTCCGGTGGATGTCTACGTCGCGCATTTCACCCCGATGCGCCACGCGATCAGCGGCCGAGGGCGGCGGACGATGATGAAGCTGGTGGTCGACCAGAAGACGCAGGTGGTGGTCGGCACGCACATGCTGGGGGAGGACGCGCCCGAGATCATGCAAGGCTTGGCGGTCGCCATGGCCTGCGGGGCGACCAAGGCCGATTTCGACCGCACCATCGGCATCCATCCCACGGCGGCGGAGGAGTTCGTGACCATGCGGACGCGCACGCGGGTCGCCGGCGTTGCGCAGGCCGCCGAGTAGCCGCCCGGCCTGCTTCGCGCCGGGAGCGCTTCCAGTTTGAATTCGGACGGCGCTCGTCATCCGGGATGTTTAGCGTAAGCAGTATTAGCCAGCGTGTGACATGGGTATGCCCTGCTTAGTTGAGATTGAGGGCGCTTCCTACGCTCCTGGGCCATCGTATGTGCTTGCCAACCTTCCGTGTGTTGGCGAGACGATCTCCCTTGAATGGAACGGAACCCACTTACCCCCGCTTTTCGGTGAGGGAAGTGGTCCACGTCCCCGGACGGTGGACAAGATCTACCCGCGTTTACCGTCCTGCGCGTCAGCAAGAAGAGCTAGGCATGCCGCGCAGCCCCGGAGGCGCTCCGCCGACGTTGCAGCGCGGCGGTCAGGGTCATCAGGATCGCGACCCGCGAAGAAAAGGACGAGTGCGGGGCGACTGCCGGCGCGGCGGCGCAACTCGGTCAGCCCGCAACTCACTCCGGCTGACCTGCGCCCCTTGTTCCCTCCACTCAAAAGTAGAGTCCGCGGGGAGCAGATCAGAGCAGGTCAGTCGCGGCGTTGAATGGTAGGGATCGACAGCAGTTTCCGCAGCGAGCGGAGGTCGCAGCAAACACGGAAGATGTCATGTCCTCTCGGCGGGTAAGCGCCCGGCGTCAGGTTGAGCTAATCTCGATCACCGCGTCGGCCGCGAACGCGCCCTCGGGCATGGCGAACACCGGGTTGAGGTCGACGGACGCGAGCGACGGACCGGCTTGCGTCGCGAACACCGACAAGCGCGACAGCATCCGCGCCAGCGCCGGGACGTCGGCGGGTGGGCGGCCGCGCGCGCCCAGCAGCAGCGGCGCGCCTCGGATGGAGCGGATCATGCGCTCGGCCGCTTCCGGGCCGAACGGGCAGCGGCGGAACACCACGTCGCGCAGCACCTCGACGAAGATGCCGCCAAGCCCGAACATCGCCATTGGGCCGAACACCGGGTCGCGGTGGATGCCGAGGATGCACTCGACCCCGCCGCGCAGCTGCTTGGCGA
>CAXUIE010000198.1:0-6378 GCA_964250825.1 uncultured Acidisphaera sp.
GGGAGAAACATCGGGGGCCTCCGTCGTGGGCGCGGCCGAGAAGCGTGGCCAGAGAGCACGGCGGCCTACGAGCCGTCGCTGAGGTAGGCAAGCAGGAACTGCCGCTAAGCCGTTATCCCGGATCTCAGGTCGGTGCAAGCAAACATTAACGAGTCGAGAGACTGCGGGCCGAAACACGCCACGACTTGCCCGCTCGCCGGTCGTTCGGGTTGCGGTGGCACAGCGGATCGGTTATCGCGCCGGCGTCCATGACGTCTCTCGCCGAAACCCAACTCGACCCACGCGCGCGCGGCCCCGTGCTCGAGCTGACCGCCGACATGACTATCTCCACCCGGACCCACATGGCCCTGGCGGACGTCGTCGAGGGGCTGCGCTTGTTCCGCTTGAGCTTGGTGCTCGGCTGGCTCGACATACGATTGCGGTATCGCGGCTCGATCCTCGGCCCGTTCTGGTTGACCTTGTCGACCGCCATCATGGTGGGCGCGCTCGGATTTCTGTATGCGGCGCTGTTCAAGATGCAGCTGCACGACTACCTGCCCTATCTCGCGCTATCGCTCATTCTTTGGAACTTCCTGGCGGCGCTGGTTGCGGAAGGCTGCGCTAGCTTCACCGAAGCCGAGACGATGATCCGCTCGATCCGGATGCCGTATGTGCTGTATGCGCTGCGAGTCGCCATACGAAACGTGATCGTGCTGGCGCACAACGTCGTCGTGATCGCGGGCGTGTTCGTGATCCTGCGGATCGCGCCGGGGATGACGGCGCTGCTCGCGCTGCCCGGGCTCGTGCTGTGGGCGGTCGACGCGATGGCAGTGATCCTGCTGCTCGGCGCGTTCTGCGCGCGGTTTCGCGACATCCCGCCGATCGTCGCCAGCGTGATGCAGCTCGCCTTCTTTCTCAGCCCGATCATCTGGAAGCCCGAGCTGTTTGGGCCGCGCGCGCGGTTCCTCCCGTTGAACCCGTTCTTCGCGCTGTTCGAGATCGTGCGCGGACCGCTGCTCGGCGAGGTGCCGTCCGCCTACACGGTGTTGAGCGCGATTCTCTACAGCGCGTTGCTGTGCGTGGTTTCCTGGTCGCTGTTCGTCCGGGTTCGCGGCCGCCTGGCGTTCTGGGTATGACGGGAACCGGCACCGCCAGGATCGACGTCTCGGGCGTGTCGGTGTTCTTCCCGCTGTATCACGGCGGCAGTCGCAGCCTGAAGAAGACGGTGTTCGCGGCGGCATCGGGCCGGCTTGGGAACGATGGTCAGAACCGCGTTGTGGTGCAGGCGCTGCGGGACATCTCGTTCACCCTGACGAGCGGCGACCGGCTTGGGCTGATCGGCGGCAACGGCGCGGGCAAGACCACCTTGCTCCGCACGCTCGCCGGCATCTTCGAGCCGGTGATCGGCCGGCTGCGCATCCAGGGCAGCCTCAACGCCCTGCTCGACCCGCAGCTCGGCATGAACCAGGGCCTGACCGGGCGCGAGAACATCCGCTTGCGCGGGCAATACAGCGGGCTGCCGAACGCGATGCTGCGCCGGCTCGAGGGGGACGTCGCCGAGTTCGCCGAGCTCGGCGACTTCCTCGATCTGCCGGTCAGAATCTACAGCTCGGGCATGGTGGTTCGCCTGGCGTTCGCGCTCGCGACCGCCATTCGACCGCAGATCCTGCTCATGGATGAGTGGTTCCTGGCCGGGGACGCGAACTTCCTGGAGCGCGCCCGCGTGCGGCTTGAGGACATGGTTCGGGGCGCCGAAATCCTGGTGCTTTCGACCCATCTGGAGGGCGCGGTGCGGGACTGGTGCACCCGCGCGCTATGGTTGGAACACGGCACCATCAAGGCGGACGGCCCCGCGATCGAGGTGCTGGAACACTACTTGGGCCGGCCGGTGAGCCCCAAGCCGGTGGAGCCGATCGAATCGATTCCGGCCTGAAACCACCATTGGCGGAGCGGCGTTTGGTTCCCCATGCCACAGGCGAAAGCGCGCCTCCCAGCGCGTGACACGTCCATCGCGACCTACCGTGCCCGCCGCGACTTCGCCGCGACGCCCGAGCCCGCGCCACGATCCCCCGCGCCTGCGTCGAACGCGCCGATCTTTGTCGTCCAGAAGCACGACGCGACTCGGCTCCACTACGACTTCCGGCTCGAACACGACGGCGTGCTGTGGAGCTGGGCGGTGCCGAAAGGCCCCTCGCTCGACACGGCCGACAAGCGCCTGGCGGTGCGCACGGAAGACCATCCGATCGAATACGCCGACTTTTCCGGGGTGATCCCGAAGGGCCATTACGGAGCCGGCACCGTGGAGATCTGGGATCGCGGCACCTGGGAAGCGCAAACGCTGCCGGACCCCGATCCGGCGCGGGCGCTGGAGAAGGGCGAACTCAAGATCATCCTGCACGGCACGCGCCTAAACGGCGGCTTCGTGCTGGTGCGGCTGAAGCCGCGCCCGAAAGACCGGGCGGAGAACTGGCTGCTCATCAAGGAACACGACACGGCTGAAACGAAAGGGGCGGACGCGGAGCGATTGGAGCGCGAGGTCGCCCCGCCGCCGCTCACGCAGGAGCCGGGCGTTTGGACGTCCAAGGGCAGGGAAGAGACCGCGCCGGAGCCCGCCGGGGCGAACACGCCGGTCATTGCATCCCCAGATCCAGTCCGGGGCGACCCGGCGATCCATGCCGCCAAGCGCGAGACAATTGGCATGGATGCCCGGATCAAATCGGGGGACGGGCATGACAAGCCTTGGTTGGAGCCCGCGTCCATCAAGGGCGCGGTGAAAAGGGCAATGCCGTCCGAGATCGCGCCGCAGCTCGCGACGTTCGCCGAGGAGCCGCCGGATGGCCCTGGGTGGGTGAGCGAGCTGAAGTTCGACGGCTATCGGCTGCTCGCTTGGAAGCAGGGCGGCACGGTGCGCTTGCTGACGCGCAACGGCCATGACTGGACCAACCGGATGCCAACGCTCGCGCGCTCCCTGTCCCGGCGCGGGATGGAAAGCGCGGTGCTCGACGGCGAGCTGGTGGCGCTCCGCGAGGATGGCGTGTCCAGCTTCGCCCTGCTGCAGCAAGCGTTGTCTGAAAGCAACGACCGCAACCTGTTCTTCTACGCTTTCGACCTCCTGCACCTGAACGGCTGGGATTTGCGGGACTGCCGGCTCGCGGACCGCAAGCGGGCGTTGGCCGACCTGTCCGACTGGCGGGGCGCGCTCCGTTTCAGCGATCATTTCGAGGGCGAGCTCGACGCGATGCGGCGGCAGGCCTGCGGCCTCGGGCTCGAAGGCATCGTCTGCAAGCAGGCCGACGCGCCGTATCGTTCAGGCCGCAACAAGGCGTGGCTCAAATTGAAATGTCCGGGGCGCGAGGAGTTCATCGTGCTCGGCTTCACCCCGCCCGCCGGCTCGCGCGTCGGGCTCGGGTCCCTGCACGTCGGCTATCGCGACCCGGACGGGGCGATGCAGTACGCCGGCGGCGTCGGCACCGGGTTCACCGACAAGGAACTGCTGGCGCTGCGCGAGCGGCTCGATGTCCTCAAGGACGCGCCGCCCGCCAACCTGTTCTATTCCGACGAGGCGCCCGACCGCACGATCGTATGGGTTCGGCCGGAGCTTGTCGCGGAGGTACAATTTATCAATTGGACGGGTGCGGGACGCATCCGACACGCGACCTATCTCGGGCTGCGCGAGGACAAGCCGGCCGCCGAGGTGGTGCGCGCGGTCGCCGACCCAGCCGCCAAGCGTATCCCGTTCGGGCGACGGCGAACCGGGAGCGCGATCGTCAAGATCGAGCCGTCCGCGCGCAAGCCGGCGACGGCCAAACGACCCGCGCGAGCCGCTGGCCCTACGCGCGCCCGCGGCGGCGAGGTGATCGGCGACATGACCATCACGCACGCTGACCGCGAGCTCTGGCCCGGCGTCACCAAGCGCGACCTCGCGGAGTATTGGCTCGCGGTTGCCCCGCACGCGCTGATCGAGATCGCTAGCCGGCCGCTGGCGCTGGTGCGCTGTCCGGAGGGCATCGCCGGCGAGCATTTCTTTCAGAAGCACGCCAAACCCGGTTTCCCGCAACAAATCCGCGCGGGCCAGATCGGCAACGGACCGTATCTTGTGCTGGACGACGTGGCGGGCCTGCTCGCCTGCGCGCAGATTTCCGCGATCGAGTTGCATGCCTGGGGGTCGCGCGAGCCGGACGCGGCGCACCCCGACCGCGTCGTGTTCGACCTCGATCCCGGCGACGACGTTCCGTTCACCGAAGTGATGCGCGCCGCATTCGAGGTGCGCGACAGGCTCAAGCAGGCGGGGTTCGCCGCGTTCTGCCGCACCACGGGCGGCAAGGGGCTGCACGTCGTCGCGCCCGTCGAGCCGCGGGCGGATTGGGATACGACCCGGGCGTGGTGCCGCGCCTTCGCCGAGGCGATGGCGGCCGACAGCCCCGACCGCTACGTTTCCCGGCTGCCCAAGGTTGAACGGCGCGGCAAGATCCTGGTGGACTGGCTGCGCAATGGCCTCGGTTCGACCGCCGTCGCCTCCCTCTCGCCGCGCGCGCGGCCGGGTGCTACGGTCGCAACAAGGCTCGCGTGGCGTGAAGTGACGGGCAAGCTCGATCCGGGCATGTTCACGATCGCCAGCGTGCCCAGGCGGCTAGACAAGCAGCGGACCGACCCCTGGAACGGTTTTAAGGACGAGGCGCGGCCGATTCCGGAGGCCCCCTATCCCAAACGGAGGCGATGATGGCGACACGACCGATCTGGCGTGGGCATCTCCGGCTCGCTCTCGTTTCGTGTCCGGTCGCGATGCACAACGCCCGGCACGACCGGGGCAACCTCCATTTTCATTACATCAATCCGAAAACCGGCCACCGGGTGCGGATGATCACGCTCGACGCGGAAACCGACGAAGAGCTGTCGCGCAGCGATCTCGTGAAGGGGTACGAGTTCAAGAAGGACCACTACCTCATCATGGCCAAGGAGGACTTCGACGGCGCGCGGGTGGAAAGCTCGTCGACGATGACGGTCGAGAAGTTCGTCGACGCCGCGTCGATCGATCCGATCTACTTTGACAGCAGCTACTATCTGGTGCCCGACGGCGACGCGGGCCGCGACGTTTACGTCGTGCTCCGCGAGGCGATCGGCGAGACCGGGCGGGTGGCGCTGTCGCGCGTGGTGATGGCCGGGCGGGAACGCACGATCGCGATCATGCCGATGCAGAACGGCATGGTGGTGCACACGCTGCACGAGGAGCGCGACCTCAACAGCCCCAAGCAGCTGTTCGACGGCATTCCGGAGGGCAAGGCGGACCCCGAGATGGTCAAGCTGGCCACACAGCTCGTGGATCGCCAGACCGGGCAGTATGATCCAGCGGATGTCGAGGACCGTTATGAGACTCGCCTGCGCGCCGTGATCGAGGCCAGGCTGAAGGGCGAGGGACTAGAGCCCGAGGCCGAGGAGGAGCCGGATCGCGGCAACGTGGTCGACCTCATGGCGGCGCTGAAGAAGAGCCTCGGCCAGACGGTGGAGAAGGCGAAACCGTCGCCGAGGAAGGCGCCCGCGAAGGCCGCGGCCACGCCCACGCGCAAGCCGGCCCGCAAGCGGGCATAGTTCCCGCCGCGGGGTGACGCCCGAATCAGCGCGGCGGCTCCGATGGCGTTTCTTGCGGGACGACGCTTAGCCCGAACAGGTCCTGATCGCCGGCGCCGGCGCAACTCGGATGCCAAAGCCTCCGTGACCCGATCGCGGAGGTTCCCCTGTTTCGCGGCTGCCGCTACAATCGGTGGCATTCGGCGGGAGCGACGGGATGAGAGCCGCACGGACGCTTGGTGCGTTGGCCTTGGTCTGTGGGGGCGCCGGTTGCGCGTCGGCGCCCGGCGTGCAGTCGAACGGTTCGAACAGTTACGTCGTGAACGCGCGTGCTCCGGATAGCAACGCGGCCCTCTTGCTGGTGCAGAATGCCGCGCTGTAAGCGGCGCGGTCGTTCTGCACGTCCCGGGGCAAACGATTCCTGGCGATTGGTGATCATGTGGGCGCGGACGGGTTCGCGGGTGGAGTTACCTACTCGGTCCGCTTCCGATGCCCGGAACCCGGGTCGCCCGACCTTCCCCGGCCCGTGGTCAACCAGATGCCGGAAGACTTGCTGTAAGCGATCATTGGCACGAACCGGTTAAGCGAGCAGACCAGCACGGGCCCTCACGTTGCGTTATCGGACCGGACTCACGAGCTGGCCCAGGTCCCGACTGGATGCTGGCCTTCGCCAGCATGACAAAAACGTCAGGCGAGCCGGCCTTTCTCGCGCGACGACCACGATGGCGCACTGGCGGAACCGGCGCGCGAGGACGATCAGCCGGCGCGGGTCGGCGGCGATCAATACATGCTCCTCCGACCATGCGCCGCGGAGCGCGACGCCCCGCCCGGGAA
>CAXUIE010000199.1:0-3744 GCA_964250825.1 uncultured Acidisphaera sp.
GGTTGTCACCCATGTCTTAGGAACAAAGTGTCACCTATGTCTCCGGGCTGGACCGTTCCGAAATGGCTCCCGGAGTAGGACTCGAACCTACGACCCAGCGGTTAACAGCCGCTTGCTCTACCAGCTGAGCTATCCGGGACCAGCGCGCGCAGGCTATAGCGAAGGCCTCGCGCGGACGCAAACGGCGTTGTAGAACGCGCGGGACAGCGGGCGTGGCGGAATTGGCAGACGCGCCGGACTCAAAATCCGGTTCTGGTGACAGAGTGTCGGTTCGACCCCGACCGCCCGCACCACCGCTTCGCGGCCGCCGCCTCATCCGGCTCGTTCGGAGACGGTTCTCCTTGCGTCACGACACGCCTTCCGCCGCGTTCGGTCCCGGAACCGTCGCGCGCGCCACAACGCGGCAGAGCTGGGTCACGGCGTTCCGGTAAGCCGCCTCCGAACGGCACTCGGGCTTGAGGCCGGCGCTGGCGGTGGCGACAAAGCCCGCGAAGCCGCTCGCGCCGCCAAACGTCCCGAGGTCCGCACCGTCCGCTTCGGCCCGCGCGCCGCGCAGCGCCAGAAGCCGCGCGAAACCCGCATCGAGCTGCTCGGCATGGGCGCGGGTCAGGGAAGCGTCGAGGGCCAGGAGCTCGGCGCCGTGCGGTGTGGCGTGCAGCAGGCGATGGAGGGCGAGATCCTTGGCCAAGACCGTCGCTTCCAGGTTCTCCGCCAATCCCGCCCCGTCGCGCCAAGCCGCATCGGCCGCCCGCAGCGCTTCGCCGACCAGCGCCTCGACCAGGGCCTCGAACACCGACCGCTTGTCCGGAAAGCGGAGATAAAGGGTCGCCCTCGCGAGCCCCGCCTCGCGCGCGATATCGGCCATGCTGGTCCGCTGAAAGCCGTGACGGGCAAACAAGGTGCGGGCGGCATGCGGGATGCGGACGTGGCTCTCGTCGGACATACTAGAGGGCGCGGCGGCCGGTCCACGCCGTTCACCGAAGATGATTGGTCCGACGCAACGGTCCGCGCGACAGCTCGGCTTACGAGCGCTCCAAGACGATCGCCGAACGCGCGGCTTGGGACTGGGTACGGGAGCAAGGCGGCGGCCTGCGACTGACCGCGATCAACCCCGGCCGCGTGCTCGGCCCGGTGCTGGGGCGCGACTATTCGGCCTCCTTGGAGGTCATCAAGCGGCTGATGGACGGCTCGCTTCCCGGCTTGCCACGCTTCGGCTGGCCGCTTGCCGATGTGCGCGACATCGCCGACCTTCATATCCGCGCGATGCGGGCGCCCGCGGCGGCGGGACAGCGCTACATCGGCGCCGGCCCCCCTTCTACTGGGTGAGCGACATCGCCCCCGTGTTGCGCCAGCGCGTGCCGGAGACGGCGCGCCGGGTGCCCAAGCGCGCGCTGCCAAATTGGCTGGTGCGCGTTTCGGCCATGTTCGATCCCGTAGTGCGCGACCGGTTGTTCGAGCTGAACAAGCAGCGGCCCGTTTCGGTCGAAAAGGCGCGGCGCGAGCTCGGCTGGTCGCCCCGCTCCAACGACGAGGCGATCGTCGCGACGGCGGAAAGCCTCATCGCGCAAGGATTGCTGCGGGCTTGAAGGCGGAGCCCTACTCCCGCGTCAAAGCGCGCCCGGCGTGACCCACGACATCGATTGCACAGGCTTGGCGACCGGGCGCGAGGCCTTCGGCACACCCGAAACGCCCGGCGCCGGGCCGATCTCGCTCTTGAACTTGAGGACAACGGCGGCCGCCTCCACTCGCACCGCCTTTTCGGCCCCGCGGGGCAACGGCACCCGTTCGCCCATGCAGAAGAACACGAGCAAGGCCCCCAGCACTTCGGCTTGCAAGGGGACGATGCGGGCCGCGCTCCCGGTCCCGAACACAAGATCGACGCAGCCGTGCTCCGGGCGAAACACCACGCCGCCGGCCGTCATGGACGGCAGGCCGAACTTGGCGGCGGCGTGGGCGCTACAAGTCACGGCCCGGAGCAAACCCGCCGCGTCGAACTCGATGTCCCGTCGCTCGATGATAGCCATGACGCTCCTTCGCCAAAGCCGAGGCGCCCCGGCCGCGACGCGAAATCGACCGGCGGATGGGTGGCAGGGTCCCGGCTACCCTCACAGTATCGCACAAGGAGCGTTGCGGGATCGTAAACGCCTGAGCAGGCCTCCGCCCGGCGATGGCGCATCCGGTCGGATCAGGGCGCGTCGCCGCGCGTGGGCTCCGTGTCGCCCTCGCGATAGTCGTGGCGCTGTTCGCGGGTCATGGGGGTTTGCCGCCATTCGCCTTGATCGGCGGAGCGATCAGGGAACTCACCGTAATTCTCCTGGATCGACGCTTCCTCGACGATGACGCCGGGGATTGGCTCGTTCCGCTCCATCGGATTGGGCAGCAACCCGGCGCCGGCGCTTTCCTCCATTCCGACCAGCTCCCGCGCCCGCTCCCAGTATTCGAGGTCACGCCCCTGCGGGCCGCCATCCGCCTCCCAAAGGTGGTAAGCCTTATCGCGGATGCGGGCTTCGCGCTCGGGCGTATCGATCAGGGGATTGTCACTCATCGGCCTATCCTCGCTTGGCGGCAACCGTGCCCGCACACGCTGACTATTCGCGCAAGGAACCCAGTTCCAGCTTACCGGAAACACAAGGCTCGCGGGTTTGAACGTCGTCAAGAGTGCTGCCCCGGCGGGCCAGTCGGCGTCCGTCGGTTTCGTCCTCGTGACCTTGGGAATCGACGCCCTGGGCTTCGGCATCGTGGTCCCGGTGCTGCCCAACCTGGTGGTCGCGCTGTCGCGGCAAACGGCGGGCGCGTCCGCGATCTGGGTGGGCGGCCTGTTCGCCGCGTTCTCCGTCATGCAGTTCGCCTGCGCGCCGTTGCTGGGCGCGCTCAGCGACCGGTTCGGCCGGCGGCCGGTGCTGCTGATCTCGCTGGCCGGCAGCTGCGCCAACTACGCCATGCTGGTGTGGGCGCCCACGCTCGCCTGGTTGTTCCTTGGCCGCTTGATCGCAGGCGCCACGGCCGCCAGCGCGTCCGCCGCGACGGCCTACATCGCCGATGTGACCCCGCCCGAGCGCCGCGCCCAGCGCTTCGGGCTGGTGGGCGCGATGTTTGGTCTCGGCTTCGTGCTGGGTCCCGCGCTCGGCGGGGTACTCGGCGCGTATGGACCCCGGCTGCCGTTCGCGGCGGCGGCGGCGCTGGCCGGCTGCAACCTGCTCTACGGCGCGTTCATCCTGCCCGAAAGCCTGCCCGCATCCTTGCGCCGGCCGTTCCGGTGGCGCGCGGCCAACCCGGGCAGCACCTTGCGCGCGGTCGGGTCGGACCGCGCGTTCGTCCGGCTCGCCTTCGCCTGGTGCTGCGCTTGGTTCGCGCTCGGCGCCTTGCAGAGCAGCTTCGTGCTCGCCAACGAGGTCCGGTTTGCCTGGACACCGCCGCAGAACGGCTTCGCGCTCGCTGCCGCCGGGTTAGGGTCGGCGGTGGTGCAGGGATTGCTGCTGCGGCGCGTGATCCGGCGGCGCGGCGAGCGACGGACCGCCTTGGCCGGCTACGTGCTCACCGCTTGCGCGTTTGGCTGCTTCGCCTTCGCCGGCGCCGGCTTCGTGATCTATCTCGGCGTCGTGCTTCAGTCTCTCGGCGCGGTGAGCGGGCCCGCGGTGCAGGGGATGGTCTCGGTGCGGGGGGGGCCGGGCCGGCCCGGGGCCCGGGCCCGGGGCGCCCCGGCCCGCCCCGTGAGCTTTCCGACTCCCGAATCGCACTCAGCGG
>CAXUIE010000199.1:3754-6372 GCA_964250825.1 uncultured Acidisphaera sp.
GGCGTGCCGATGGGGCCGTGGGCCGTCGCAAGACGCCCGCGCCGGGCCGGCCCGGACCGGCAAGGCGAGATGCAAGGCGCGCTCGCCTCCTTGCAGGGGCTGACCTCGATCTTTTCGCCCGTGGTGGCCGGATGGCTGTTCGGGGCGTTCACCCGGGACGGAGCGCTGCTTCACTTCCCGGGCGCGCCGTTCCTGGTCGCCGGGCTCGCCTATGTGTTCGCGTTCCTCGCGATATCGGGGCTGGCCCCGGGAGCGGGGACTGGGCCACCGCGTCGGCCCGAGTGATCTATCCCGCGTTCCCCACGGCTTTCCCGAGCGCCAGCGCTTGATCCCGCAGCAGGGTGACGCCGGTCCGGAGCTCGCCCAATCTCGTTTGATGGGTAAGGAGGGACGCTTCGGTCAACCGGACTTGCCCCGCGAGATCCGCCAAGGCGCCGCGCCATGCCGCCACGGCTGCTTTCTGGTCGGCCAGCGCCGCGCCGAGACGCGAAAGCGCCATTGCAAGACGATCCGGGGCCGGCGACCGCCCCGCGACGCGCCGAAACGGAATGATTTCGGCCGACACGTCCACCCCCGCTGCTCCGTGCTTCCTTGGTTAATAAACCATGAAGACGGGCAAAAAGCAACATCACGGATCAGAAAAGAATACTTTGTCCTAGAATGTGCAACGTCACCACGGTCACCAACATGGCTACCACAACCAGTGTGAGACCCCAACGGAGCCAAGTGTAGCCGGGCGGAACGAGGCCGACGCGGGTCGCCCGGTGCTCCACCAGGATCGTCGCGAGGAATCCGGCGATCAGGACGAGCAGGCCCGACCAGAACGGCAGGTCGAGCAGCGGCAAGGCCAGCGCCACCCAGCCGATGAGCGCCGGCGTCACCCCGAGCAGAAGCCGCGCTCGTTCGCCGCGGAGTGGCACGACATCCTGTTGCGCCAGCGCCAACCCCCAATGCACGGCGCCGAGGAATGACAGGATCACCGCGCCGTAGGCGACCAGGAGGAGAGTCATTCGCCGGGCTTGCAACGCCTCCGGGCCGAGCGCCAGCAATCCCAGCAGGATGAACGGAGCGAGGCCGGCCACACCTAGCACGACGGCCAAAATCGGCACCCGGCGGGTCATCGGCATCCCTCGGCGGCGAGGCGGCCCGAAGCCGCCCGGAACATCACGTCAGTCTCCGGCACCGGTTCGCGCCGCCAGTTGCCCCGCCGGCCCTTGAAGGCCGGGCGAAACCAGCCGGCTCACCGGACCGCGTCTCGGCCACGCGGCCGCGAGCGAGATGAACACGGATGCAAGATAAGGCAGCGACTGGGTGAGCAACACCAGGCACCATAGCATCGCTTCCGCCGTCGCGAGCTGGTGCGCCACGGCGACGCCGATCATCGCCGCCCATGTCGCGGCCAGTAGTGCCGCCTCCTCCCGCGCCATCAGCAGACCCCGCAGCAGCGCCGGGGCGCGGGTCATCTTGGGCGTGCGGAGGAACGGCGCGCGGTCGGTGAACAGGCCGGTCAGGACGGCCTTGCCGATCGTGTGGCTGAGTGCCAGGCCCGCGATCGCGGCGCCCACCCTGTCGGCGAGCCCGCACGGCACGCGGCTGCGATAGAGGGTCAGGATCTGCCCGAGCTTGAAGCCGAACAAGCCGATCGACGGCAGCATGAATAGGACGATCGGGAACTCGAAGCGCGTGGGCGCGAGGATCAAGCCGACCGACCACGCGAGGCCCGTCAACAGGAACAGCAAGCCGAGCGCGTCGCCCAGCCACGGCAGCCAGCCGGCGAGGAAATGCCAGCGCTGGCCGAGCGTGAGGTCGCGGTTGAACGGCGAGAGCAGCGCGCTCCGGTGCGCCCGGCAGATCTGCGCCGCGCCATACGCCCAACGGAAACGCTGCTTGCGGAAGGCGGAGAAGTCGTCGGGCATGACACCGCGACCGAAGCTGTGCTGGGCGTACATCGCCTGCCAGCCGCGGCGGAACAAGCGGAGGCCGAGTTCCGCGTCCTCCGTGATGGTCCACTCCGCCCATCCGCCGGCCTCGGCGAGCGCCGCCCGGCGGATCAGGCTCATCGTGCCGTGCTGGATGATCGCGTTGCGCTCGTTGCGGGTGACCATTCCCAATCTGAAGAACCCGGCATATTCCCAGAACATCAGGCGCTTGAACAACGACACATCGTGGTCGCGGTAGTCCTGCGGCGATTGAACGAAGCCGACCTCGGGGTCGGCGAACGCGGGGGTCATGCAGCGGAGCCAATCGCGGGACACCACGTAATCGCTGTCGAGCACGCCGACGATCGCCGCGTCGGAAGCGGTTTGGCGCAGCGCGAAATTGAGCGCGCCGGCCTTGAAGCCCGGCCATGCGCCGAGATGAAAGAACCGGAACTGACCGCCTAGGCGGGCGCAATGCGCGGCCACCGGCTCCCACAGCGCCGGGTCGGTTGTGTTGTTGTCGATCACCAGCACTTCGTAGTCGGGGTAGTCGAGGTCGGCCAGCGCGTCGAGCGTTTGCGCCACCATCCGCGGCGGCTCGTTGCAGATCGGGACATGGATGGAGACTTTCGCAAGCGTCGCGCCGGGCGCCGCCGCAACGGGGATGAAGCGCCGTCGCCACGCCCGGCCCCAGACGGT
>CAXUIE010000200.1:0-6343 GCA_964250825.1 uncultured Acidisphaera sp.
CGCGCCGCGCGCGGCGAGCGCGGGGGGGCCCGGCCCTCCCGCCGCGACCGGCGCCACCGCGGCGGCCGCGGCGCGCGGCGCCGACGGCGCGGGCGCCGGGGCTTCGGACACGTCCTCACCATTCTCGCTCAGCACCGCGATGGGCGTGTTGACGGCCACGCCCTCGGTTCCCTCGTCGATCAGGATGCGCGCGAGCTTGCCTTCATCGACCGCCTCCACCTCCATCGTCGCCTTGTCGGTTTCGATCTCGGCGATCACGTCGCCCGCATGCACGTCGTCGCCGACCTGCTTCAGCCATTTCGCGAGCTTGCCCTCCGTCATCGTGGGCGAAAGTGCCGGCATGAGGATCCGCGTCGACACCTCTCAACCCTCCAGCAGCACGTCGGTGTAAAGTTCGCCGGGATCGGGCTCCGGGCTTGATTGCGCGAAATCGGCGGCGTCCTGCACCACGCGCTTCACGTCGTCGTCGACCACCTTCAGCGCATCCTCGCCGAAACCCAATTCGATCAGGCGGTGCCGCGCGCTTTCAATGCAATCGCGCTCCGTGCGCATCTTCTGCACTTCCTCGCGGGTGCGATATTTCGCCGGGTCGGACATTGAGTGTCCGCGATAGCGGTAGGTGCCGACCTCGAGCAGGTACGGTCCGTTTCCCGCCCGGCAATGCGTGACGGCCTCCTCGGCCGCCCGTCGGACGGCGGTCACGTCCATGCCGTCCACCTTGGCGCCCGGCATGCCCCAAGGCGAGCCGTTCCGCGACAGATCATGCGACGCGGACGCGCGATCGACGCTGGTGCCCATGCCGTACTTGTTGTTCTCGATCACGTAAACCACTGGCAGCTTCAACAACGCCGCCAGATTGAAGCTTTCGTAGACCTGCCCCTGGTTCGAAGCGCCCTCGCCGAAATAGGTGATGCTGACCCGGTCCGTCCCGCGATACCAGTTCGCGAACCCAAGGCCGGTGCCGAGGCTGACTTGCGCGCCGACGATCCCGTGGCCGCCGTAGAAGTGCTTCTCCTTGCTGAACATGTGCATGGAGCCGCCCTTGCCGTGCGAGTAGCCCGTGGCCCGCCCGGTCAGCTCGGCCATGACGCCGCGCGGCTCCATGCCGGTCGCCAGCATGTGCCCGTGATCGCGATACGACGTGATGACTTGATCGCCCGCGGACAGGGCGGACTGGACGCCGACAACGACGGCTTCCTGGCCGATGTAAAGATGGCAGAACCCGCCGATGAGGCCCATGCCGTAGAGCTGGCCGGCCCTTTCCTCGAAGCGCCGGATCAGCAGCATGTCGTGATACGCCTTGCGCAGCCATTCGGTGTCGTCCGGCTGGGTTGCCGCCGTTTTGCCGCGCTTCCTGGTCGTTCCCTGGGCCATCGCGCTCTCCAGCTGACTGCCGCGCAAACACTTAGCGGCGCGATCCCCGGACAGCAAGGAAGGCCCGTGCTTAGAACAAGCGCTCCTTCGGGCCGTATGAGACCACGATGTCGCTCGGGTCAGCCATGTTGCGCATCGCCCGCGCGCGCTCGTCGAGCGTGTCGCGGTCCACGTGCTGATTGCGCAACCCGGCCACCCGGCGCTCCCAGCGGTCCCGTTCCCGCTCGGACTTGGCGAGCTCGGCCTGAGCCTGGCGCAGCAAGTCGAGGCGCTGCGTGTAAGAACGAAGCCCCCTGTCGCCTTGCGTGACGTTCCAGGCGAAATACCCGAACAGGGACAAAAAGACCGCCGGCGCGAGCAGCACCTTCGTCCTACGCTTGAACGCCCGCAACGCCATCCGACTCTCCGACACGGCCGACCGGCGCGACGCATACCACATGCCTCGCAAAGCTGTGAACGGTTCGCCACGATCGCGCCCGCATTCTCGCGTTCAAGCTCTGATGAAGGTCAAACATCGTAGGATCGGGTGAGCATGCGATCGGGACTGGGGATGGCCGTCGGCCTCGTCTTTTTGCTCGGCGCGGCAGGCTCCACTGTTGCCCAGCCCTACGAACGCGACTGGCGTCGACATGAAGCATGGCGCGAACAGGAAGCGCGCGAGCGTGAATGGCGCGAGCGGCGCGCCGAATTCTACCATGCGCCGCCAGTCTACTATGCGCCGCGGCCGTTCTATTACGCCCCGCCCTTGACCTACTCCGCGCCGCCGCCGGTTTTCTACGGCCGGTAGGGACGGCCGACCCAGCCCGCCCGTCAGCTTCGCAGAACAGTCCGGCCCGCGTAGCGCGCAGCCGGGCCGAGTTCGGCCTCGATGCGGATAAGCTGGTTGTATTTCGCGGTGCGATCGCTGCGCGCGAGGCTGCCGGTCTTGATTTGCCCGCAATTGGTCGCGACCGCGAGATCCGCGATGGTCGCATCCTCGGTTTCGCCCGAACGGTGGCTCATGACGCAGCGGATTCCGGCGCGATACGCGATCTCCATGGTCTCCAAGGTCTCGCTCAGCGTGCCGATCTGGTTCACCTTCACTAGAATGGCGTTAGCCGTGCCGTTGACGACACCCCGGCGCAGGCGCTCGGGATTGGTGACGAACAGGTCATCGCCCACCAAATTGATCCGTTCGCCGAGCGTGCCCGTCAGTAGCTTCCAGCCGTCCCAGTCGTCCTCGGAGCAACCATCCTCGATGGAAGCGATCGGGTAACGGCCGACCAGCTCCTCGAGATAGCGGACCATGCCGGCCGGATCGAGGCTCTTGCCCTCGCCCGCGAGCTCGTAGCGGCCATTACTGAAGAACTCGGTCGCGGCGCAATCGAGTGCAAACGTCACATCCTCGCCGGGCCGGTAGCCGGCCTTCTCGCAGGCGCGCGCGATGAAGGCGAGCG
This sequence comes from uncultured Acidisphaera sp., assembly GCA_964250825.1. Classification (GTDB taxonomy): domain Bacteria; phylum Pseudomonadota; class Alphaproteobacteria; order Acetobacterales; family Acetobacteraceae; genus CAVWQV01. The sequence continues at coordinate 2,811 of CAXUIE010000200.1, forward strand.
CCTCGTCGGCCGACTTGAGGTTCGGCGCGAACCCGCCCTCGTCGCCCACATTGGTGTTGTGGCCAGCGTCGTGCAGCCCTTTTTTCAACGTCGCGAAAATCTCGGAACCCATGCGCACCGCGTCGGCCACCGTAGCGGCGGCGACCGGCTGGATCATGAACTCCTGAATGTCGATCGGATTGTCGGCGTGCTTGCCGCCGTTCAGGATGTTCATCATTGGCACCGGTAGGGTACGCGCATAAACCCCGCCGACGTGCCGGTAGAGCGGGATGCCGAGATCAGCCGCCGCCGCCTTGGCGACCGCGAGCGAGACGCCCAGGATCGCGTTGGCGCCGAGCCGGCTCTTGTTCGGCGTGCCGTCGAGGTCGATCAGGATGTCGTCGATCTTGACCTGCTCGCGCGGGTCCATCCCGTTGACCGCGTCGAAGATCTCGCCCTCGACGTTGTCGATCGCCGCCCGCACGCCCTTGCCGCCGAACCGCCCCTTGTCGCCGTCCCTGAGCTCCACGGCCTCGTGCGCGCCGGTGGAGGCCCCCGACGGGACGGCCGCCCGGCCCAGCGCGCCGCCTTCCAGCACGACATCCACTTCGATGGTCGGGTTGCCGCGGCTGTCGAGGATCTCGCGGGCGATGATGTCGGCGATGGCGGCCATGGCAATCCGTCCAGAGTCAGTTGCAGGGCACCGTTGGGTAACATCCGGGCGGGGCCGCGGCCAGTCCGCCGGAACCCCTACGCGCACCCATTTCCACCTGTCGGATCGTCCAAGAAGCGCCTATATTGCTTGCCGTGAGCGACGATCCCATGACCCAAATCCTGGCTACACTGCTCCGGCTAGACGCTCGCCTGGAAACGATGGAACGCGGTCAGGCCAATCTGGAACTCGGCCAAGCCAATCTGGAACGCGGCCAGGCCAATCTGGAACACGGCCAGGCCAATCTGGAACACAGCCAGGCCAATCTGGAACACAGCCTAGCAGAAGTGCGTGCAAACCTCATGGCACGGATGGACCGGCTGCAGGACACGCTCAACCAGGTTCACGAGGATATCACGGTCAACATCGGGCGCGCCGACGCGGTCGAGCGGAAGGGCGATCATACGCGGGACGAACTGCGCGATCTCACGAAAATCGTGAGCACGATGCAACGGCAAATCCACGGCCTCTCGGGGCAAGTCATGCAGTTGCAGAACGACCTCGACGGGCGGAAGGCGACCGGCGCGCGCTGAGCGGCGCGGGCGCCGGCACTCAGAGCCGCCCGATCGCCGCCAGCACTGCGTCGGTCTGTTCCAAGGTCACCATGTGCCCGGCATCCGGCACGCTCACCAGCTCCGCCCCGCCAATCGCCGCCTTCCAGGCCTGCGCGTACGATGCCGGGAACACCCGATCGCTGTCGCCCCAGACCAGCACGGTACGCGCTGTTATGCGGTGGATGCGGTCCTTTAGCCCGCGCTCCGGGATCGGGAACAGGAGCTTGCCGGCCATCCCGAGCTGACGCGCGTTGGTCACCAGGAACGGGATCAGGAATTTCGGATCCTTGATATCCACATTGGCGGTGATGAGCTCGCGCCCCAGCTCCACATCGTGGAACAGGGTTTCCGGGAATTCTTTCGGCAGCATGGCGAAGATGTCCGGCGCGGGATGCGCGTCGAGCCATAGCCCGGCGGGGGCGATGAGGCAGAGGCGCTCGATCTCGCGCGGGCAGACCGCCGCCATCTCGGCGGCAACCATGCCGCCGAGCGAATGGCCGACGAGCAGCGGCTTCGCTAGTCCTAGCGCGTCGAGCACCTCGAAGGTGAGAAGCGTCACGTCCAGCATGTCGCGGATCTCGCCGGACTCCGGGCTGTCGCCATAGCCCGGAAGCAGCGGAGCGCGGACACGGTAGCGCTCGGCTAGTTTCAGGAGAAACGGGTCGTCCGGCTTGAGGCCGCCCGCGCCGTGCAGGAACACGAGGTCGGGTCCGTTCCCGCCCTCCAGCACGTGGATTTCCGCCCGCCTGGTTGGAACGACGCGGGTGTCGATCACTTCGCGGGCTCCAGTTGCGGTGCGGGCGCGCGCGCCGGCAGCGGCGCGGGCTCCGCCCGGTGGGCGAGCGGCTTGCACCAGAACCGGCCGTCATTGTCGTAGTCGGGCCAGATGTTGCGCAGGTGCGGCATCACTTTCTCCGCGAACAGCTTGGTCGAAGCCATGCACTTGTCCTTGGGCATGTTGCCGACATGCAGGAGGAGGAAGATGTTGCCGACGCGCAGGCTCTTGATAAGGTGCTCCATCTGCTGGCGCACCGTTTCCGGCGAACCCGCGACGATGAAGCCGCTGTCCACCAGCTCCTTCCAGGTCAGGGTTGTGTGATCGGTGCGCGAATACTGGTTCACGGCGCCGATCTGCAACGTCTTGATCGTGCGGTAGCCGGGCGCGTCGGCGAATCCCGGATAAACGTGCAGGCAGCGATTGTAGAAATAGAAAGCGTGTTCCGCATACAGGCGCTCGGCTTCCTCGTCGGTCTCGGCGACGAACACGGTTTGCGCGAAGCCGGCGCGATAGGGGGAGGCGTCGGGCGCGCCGCGCTCCTCGACGCGCTTCCAGTAGCCGTCCATCAGCGTCTGCGCGCGGAGATAGCCGTTGAACGAGAGATACGAATATGAATACGTGTTGTCGATGCAGAAATCGTAGGTCTCGACCGATCCGCCACCCGGGATGTGCAGCGGCGGGTGCGGCTTCTGGATCGGCTTCGGCCACAGGTTGACATAGCGCAGCTTGTTGTAGCGGCCGTTGAAGGCGAAGATCTCCTCCTCCTTCCAGGCGCGGATGATGAGCTCGTGCGCTTCGGCGTATTTCTCGCGCGTCAACGCCGGGATGGTGCCGTAGCAGTAGTTCGTGTCCATCGACGTGCCGACCGGGAAGCCGGCGACCAGCCGGCCGCCCGAGATCACGTCCAGCATCGCAAACTCCTCCGCGACCCGGATCGGCGGATTGTACAGCGCGATCGAGTTGCCGAGCACCACCAGCGCCGCGTCCGACGTGCGCCGCGCGAGGCCGGCCGCGATGATGTTGGGCGACGGCATCAGCCCATAGCCGTTCTGGTGATGCTCGTTGACCCCGATCCCGTCAAAGCCCAGCGAATCGGCGTATTCGAGCAGGTCCATGTACTCGTTGTAGAGCACGTGGCCCTTCACCGGGTCGAACAGGCGGTTATCGATGTCGACCCACACCGAGCGGTGCTTGTCGCGGAAGTCGTCCGGCAGCCAACGCCACGGCATCAGGTTGAACCAAGTGAAACGCATGTTCCAATCGCCTTCCGAAGTCTCACTCTCCCGCAGGCTACCCTTCGGTAGCCCGATGGTCCAGGCCGGGCGGAGCAGCCGGGAACGAACGGTCTATTCGGTAGGCGGATCCGTGCTGGCCACCTTGCCGCTCCGATGCAGCAAGAAGAGTGCCACGACCATGACGAGGATCAAGCCGCCGAGCACGCCGAGCTCGACCATCGTGCTGCGAAAAAATGTTTCCGCGCCCGGCGCGTTCATCGTGTCCTGGTTCGCGC
>CAXUIE010000201.1:0-808 GCA_964250825.1 uncultured Acidisphaera sp.
CATATTTGCACTCCGTTGTGACTGGCGGCCCGATTGGCCGATCGGCGCCACCTCGTCGGTCATTCCGGCGAGCACCTCGGCGATATGGCGCGTCCGCACGGGGCTGCCCTCGCGCGACAGCCGGCCGGCGATGTTGAGCAGGCAGCCGAGATCGCCGGCCAGCACCGTCCCCGCTCCCGTCGCAGCGATGTCGCGCGCCTTGTCGGCGACCATGCGCGTCGAGATCTCGGGATATTTCACGCAGAACGTGCCGCCGAAGCCGCAGCAGATCTCGGGCTCGCTCATTTCCTTGACAGCGATCCCCATGCCGCGCAGCAGGCGGCGGGGCTGCTCCTTGATGCCGAGCTCGCGAAGTCCCGAGCAGGAATCATGGTAGGTCACCGCGCCGCTGCCCCAGTTCGCCGGCCCGATCTTCATGCCGCGCAGGTCCGCGAGAAAGCTCACGAGTTCGTAGGTGCGGGCGGCGAGCGCGTCGGCGCGGGCGCGCAGATTGGGGTCGTCGTCGAACAAGCGCGGCAGGTGGTGCCGCAGCATTCCCCCGCACGAGCCGGACGGAACCACCACGTAGTCGTAGCCCCCGAAAGCGTCGAGAATGCCGCGCGCCATGTCCTTGGTGGTCGCCCGGTCGCCCGCATTGTAGGCCGGCTGGCCGCAGCAGGTTTGCGCGCGCGGCACTTCGACCTGACAGCCCGCGCGCTCAAGTAGCCGGATCGCGGCGAAACCGACGCTCGGGCGATGCAGGTCGACCAGGCAAGTGACGAACAGGGCGACGCGGGGCGCAGGCGTGAACATGTCCACAGTCTAGGCC
>CAXUIE010000201.1:818-6333 GCA_964250825.1 uncultured Acidisphaera sp.
CCCCCCCCCCCCGCCGCCGGCGGCCCCCCCCCCCCCGGCCGCGAGTGCCGGCCGTTCGACCTTGGTCGTTATTCCTCGCCCTCGTCGCCGGGCAGGTTCTCCTCGATCGCGGCCAGAGCGGTTTCCGCCTCCCTGTCGAGCGGCTCAGGCTCCTTGACCGCGACGCCGGGCGGCACGGCGTCGCCAGGATCGATCTCGCGCCGGCGCGACCTGCGGGCAGGAGCCGGGGCAGAATCCTGGGTTTCCCTGGGTGTCTGCCGTTTGAGCTGCCGTTCCAGACGGGCCACCTCGCCTTCCAGCTCGGCGATTCGCGCGGCGGCGTCCTTGCCGGAGCGGCCGGCCTCGCGAGCTTTCAGTCGCAGCTTGGCATTGGCCCGCTCCAGCTTCTCGACCTGCGCCCGCAACTCTTCTTTGTTGAGCTTGGGCGCGGGAAAGGCGTTCCCGCCGGCGCCCGACGAACCACGTCCCGCCCTCGGCGCCTTGGCGGCGGGAGGAACCCGCGTAGCTGGCTTGCGCACGGTCGCCGACGACCTGGTGATGCCCGCACTCGATCGTGCCACGGTATCCTCCTTGGTATGCCGAAACAGGCCCAGTCTCGCGCGGGCTCCGTCATCCCTTGTCGACCGAAGGGCGCCGCCCGCCCACGGCAATCGAGTGAACAGGGCAGCGGGGGATTTCCGGCGCGGGGTGAAGTAGGACGCATAGGGCGCCTCTGCAAGAAGGTGTCCCATGGCCAAGCGGCGGCGGTTCCGTTTCTGACGCAGTTTGCGGCGCCGCGCGACCCGCGACGGGCGGCCAAAGCACACGATCTCGGCCTGTGTGACGCGACAGCGGCTCGTGCCGGGGCAGCGGGCAATGTCGGAGGCGTCGAACCAGGTCATCGCCATCCCATTGATGCTGCCCCGCTGCTGCTTGACACCCCCCTGCCCGATCAGCATTGTCCGCCGCCGAGCGGGACGGGGCTGTAGCTCAGTTGGGAGAGCGCCTCGTTCGCAATGAGGAGGTCAGGGGTTCGATTCCCCTCAGCTCCACCACCGTCCTGCAGCTTATCATTTAAGTAGGCCGACCCAGGTAGGAACGGGCGCGCGCCGACGGCGTTTGTTGGCGGCGCAAATTCAGAGGTGTGACCGATCATGGCCGACCACTCCGCCGCGCTTGTCGGTCATGGCGCGCCGCAACTCGTGTCGGTCACCATCGACACCTACAATGAGGAACTTCGCGACGCCGAGGGCTTCATCGGCGACCGCGCCAGCAAGCGTGCCTTTCAGGGCATCATGGATGAATGGCGCGAGCGGCTGCGCAAAGTCGGCGACGATCCCCTTGGAGAGCAGAACACGGGCGACATCGGCAAGAAGCAGCTCGACCGCCTGCTGGTCGATGGCGACGTTGAGGCCGCCGGGTTGATCCACGGCGCCATCGAGGAGTTCGCGCAAGAACTCGCCGGGGTGATCCGGAAATTTCTCCGATTAAAGTCGTGGAAGGGAACCGAATGCATCGTGGTGGGAGGCGGGCTGCGCGCGAGCCGCGTGGGCGAACTCGCGATCGGGCGCGCCGGCGTGCTGTTGAAGGCGGATGGCCTTGAGATCGAACTCAAGCCGATCCGGCACCATCCGGACGAAGCCGGGCTGATTGGGGCGGTTCACCTGGCGCCCGCCTGGATCTTCTCGGGCCACGACAGCATCGTTTCGGTCGACATGGGCGGCACCAACATGCGCGCCGGCGTGGTCGAACTTAATCAGAAGAAGGCCGCCAACCTCGCCGAAGCGCATGTGATGGACTTCGACCTTTGGCGGCACCGCGAGGACAAGCCGACGCGCGAGCAGGCCATCGAGCGCCTGGGAGAAATGCTCCGCGACCTCATCCGCCGCGCCGAGAAGAAAGGGCATAAGCTGGCGCCCTTCATTGGAATAGGCTGCCCCGGGATCGTCGACGGCGACGGATCAATCAAGCGAGGCGGTCAGAATCTCCCGGGTAATTGGGAAAGCAGCCGCTTCAACCTGCCGGACCGGGTGCGTGCCCTTGTTCCCACCATCGACGGGCACGAAACTTTGGTCTTGCTGCACAACGACGCCGTCGTGCAAGGGCTGAGCGAGGTTCCGTTCATGAGGGACGTTCCGCATTGGGGCGTGCTCACGATCGGCACCGGGCTCGGCAATGCCCGCTTCACCAGCCGCAAGGCAAGCAAGATCGACAAGTAGGCGCGTCATCTCAGTCGATCGCGGCTTCGACCTCGAGAGCCTGCGCGGGCGAAGAAGGCTGCAACTGCCAGGGCACGCCGAGGACGGCGACGTTCGGACCGCCGTCGCGCAGCAGACGCGACCGGAGCCGGCGTTCCCGATGCGTGTGCAGCAGGTACGCCCACCAGCGCCCCTCGACGACCTCCGGCAGCACGACAAACACGGGGCGGCCCGGAAACTTGCGGTCGAGCTGCTCTATCTCGCGGAGCAGGGGCGCCACCACGCTGCGGAATTGCGAGGGTATCATTTGCAGGGTGGGCGGACGCAGCCCGGCCTTCCGCGCCGGAATTTCGACGAATTGCCACCATTCCTGCCGCAACTGCGCTTCATGATCGTCGGCGTCCGGTCCTTCCAGCATCGTGACGTGCAGCGCGGTCACCTCCTGCGAGAACAGCAGCGCGTATTGCACCGCCTTACGCGACACTCGGTCCCAGCGCTGGATCGGCACCACGGCGGCGGGCGCGGCATGCGGGCCGATGTTGAGCGTCCGTAGCTTGCCACTCAGCAGCTGAGCGTCGATCCCGTCGTAATAACGCCGGATCGCCCGCAGCAGGACGAGCGTGAGCGGGATGATGATGATGACGAGCCAAGCCCCTTCCATGAACTTGGCGACGATGATGATGCCGAGTGCCACGCCGGTCGCGACCGCGCCGCCGCCGTTGATCGCGAGCTTGGCCCGGTGGGCGCCTCGATCCTGCATTCGCTCGCGCCGCCAGTGCGCGGCCATTCCGGCCTGCGACAGCGTGAACGACAGGAACGCACCGATCGCGAACAGCGGGATCAGGCGGTCGGTGATGCCGTCGAACCCGACGAGCAACGCCCCTGCTCCCAACGCCAGGAACAACACGCCGGCCGTGTAAACCAGCCGCCGGCCCGGCAGCGCGAACGCGCGCGGCAGGTAGCCATCCTCCGCCACCAGCCGGCACAATCGCGGGAACCCGACGAAGCTCGTGTTGGCGGACAGGCACAACACCGCGAGCACGCTCGCGATCACGACGTAGTAAAGCGGCCCGCGCCCATAGACGGCGCCTACCAGCTGCGAAATCACGCTTTGGTAGCCGTCCTTGGTCTGATCCATCGCCAGGATGCCGTAGGACTGCGCCAAGTGCGCGATGCCGAGCAGCAGGAATCCCAGCACCACCACGATGAACGACAAGGTGCCGTGGGCGTAACGGACGGTCGGCTCCCGAAACGCGCCCACCCCATTGCTCACGGCCTCGACGCCGGTCATCGCGGTGCAGCCGCTGGCAAACGCGCGAAGAAGCAGCCATAGCCCGACCGCCGCTGCCCCTTCCCTGGGGGCCGGGGGCGAGATCACCGGAGTCGAGTGCCCGCCGGCGGCCACGACCTTGACCGTGCCCCACAGGAGGAGGCCGGCCAGCCCGAATATGAAGGTGTAGGTTGGGAGCGCCCAGGCGAGCCCGGATTCCTTGGTGCCGCGGAGATTGACCAGCGTCACCAGGGCGAGGATGCCGAGGCAGAGCCAGAGCGTGTCGTGGTGCAGCCAGGGCAACGCGGAGGTGAGCGCGCCGACCCCGGCCGAGATGCCCACCGCGACGTTCAAAAGGTAGTCCACCATGAGCGCCGCCGCCGCCAGCAGGCCCGCGCCGGTGCCCAGGTTCTCGCGAGCGACGATGTAGGAGCCGCCGTTATTCGGGTAGGCGGCGATGGTCTGCCAATAAGAGATCCAGAGGATCGTCAGCAGAGCCAGGATCGCCCAGGTGAGCGGCCCGATGAAGGCCAGTCCGGCCGCCCCGGTCCCCGCTAGGACGGTCAGCGCCGCCTCAGGCCCGTATGACGCCGACCCGAGCCCGTCCAGCCCCATGGCGGGAACGCCAGCGAACACCCCGAGCTTCTGTTCCTTGGCCTCCCGGTTCGCGAGCGGGCGGCCGAGCAACAGCCGGGCAAACGAAAAGGCCATGCTTCCTCCCAGGCGCGGCGCCCTCGGGCTAGAAGGGCGCGTTACTAACGTCGGCTCGGGACGTTGGTGCCCGAACCCGCGTCGAAGAGTTGCGGCAACGAGCAAAGCGGACGGCATGGGGAACACCGGTTCGACGCCGCGCGTTGAGAACCTACGTAAGGAGACACCGCCATGAAGCAGCCGCACACCGAGCAAACCGTCGAGCACACCCAGGATCAGCAGAACACCGGCAACCACAAGAAACCCGGCGCGCCAGACCAAGGCGGCCCGGATCGCTTCGGCGGCACGCGAACCGGGGCGGAGAACGTCGAGGAAAAGACCAAGCCCGAGCCGTAGGCCCGAGGGCGACGCTCCAGGCCGTCGTCAGGTCAGGGACAGCGCGTCGAAAACGTCGCCGTCCGCGCGAAGCGCGAGCATGTGGCGCTGATGCCATAGCGCGTAGAACAGCAAGGTCCAGGCGGCGAACGCTCCCGCCCCCTCGGCCTTGCCGGAGCGGAACAGCGCCTGCACCTTTCCGCGGTCGGCGAGGGCCGCCACACCCGGCTGTCGCGCGACCAACGGGCCGAGCCGCGCCCCTTGCTCGGCGATCCACGCGCCGATCGGCACGGTGAAGCCCTGCTTCGGCGCCCATGGCGTCGCCTGTGGCAGGTGCTCCTCCAGCCACCGGCGGAGCAGCCACTTGCCGCGGCCGCCACGCACCCTCAGCTGGTCCGGGAGCGAAAACCCGGCGACAGCCACGGCCCGGTCGAGAAAGGGCGTCCGACCCTCGACACCGTGCGCCATCAGGCAGCGATCAAGCTTGAGCAACAGATCGTGCGGCAGCCAGTCGGCGATATCGGCTTTTTGCGCAGCGCTCAGGCGGGAACGGGCACCTTCCAGGGCGCGAGCCTCGGACGCCGCATAGCCGTCGCGCCAGCCGACCGGGCGTTCGCGCAGCACATCCACCCGGTCGAAACAGCCGCGCGCGCGCATCACCCGGCCGCCAAGCCACCACGGGCGCATGGCCGTCCGATACCGGCCGTAGCCGCCGAAGATCTCGTCGCCGCCCTCGCCCGACAGCACCACCTTCACGTCCTGGCGGGCGCGCCTGGCCAGGAACCAGGTCGGGATGATGGCGTAGTCCGCCGCCGGGTCATCCATGCAGGCGACGATGGCGGGAAGCTCCCGCCACACCATCGCCGACGTGATCTCGATCATCTCATGCCGCGCGCCCGCCGCCTTCGCCACGATCGCCGCCTGGGCGCGCTCGTCGGCGGCTCCCGCGTCCCAGCCCGCGGTGAAGGCCAGCACCGGCTGGTCGTTCAGCCGCGCCATCATCGCGAGCAAGGCGGCGCTGTCGATGCCGCCCGAAAGGAAC
>CAXUIE010000202.1:0-6038 GCA_964250825.1 uncultured Acidisphaera sp.
CTGTTCAAGGCGTTGGCAGTTTGCCACCCTGATCTTTCCCTCCCGCCCGGATTTGCACCCTGACCCTTCTCTCTCCCGGCCGCTCCGCCGAAGCCCTGACCGCGCCTTCCTTGCCGGTGCCGCACGGGTTCTTCACCCGCCGCGGCGGCGTCTCGACCGGCCCGTACGCGAGCCTCAATTGCAGCCTGTCCGGCGGCGATGCGCCCGAAGCGGTGCGCGAGAACCGCGCTCGGGCCGCGCGGGCGATCGGCGCGAACCCCGCCCGCCTGATCGGGCCGCAACAGGTGCACGGCGTCACGGTTGTACGCGTCAGGGAGCCGTGGCGTCCCGGCGAGGGACCGCGCGCCGACGCAATGGTGGCCGACCAGCCGGGCATCGCGCTCGGCATCGTCACCGCCGATTGCGCCCCGGTGCTGTTCGTCGATCCCGAGGCCGGGATCGTGGCCGCCGCCGACGCTGGCTGGCGGGGTGCGACTGGCGGCGTGCTGGAAGCGACCGTTGATACGATGCGCGCCACGGGCGCTCATCGTTCGCGCATTTTGGCGGTGATCGGCCCCTGCATCGGGCAGACCTCGTATGAGGTCGCGACCGACCTCCGCCAAGCCGTGCTCGGCCGCCGCCCGGCGGACGATCGGTTCTTCACGCCGAGCGACCGGCCCGAGCGCTGGCGGTTCGATCTCGCGGGATACTGCGCCTCACGCCTCACGGCGTGCGGCATCGGGCCGGTCGACGCGCTCGGCCTCGACACGCTCGCCGATGAGGAACGCTTCTTCAGCCATCGTCGCCGCACCCTCGCCGGCGGCGGCGCGATCGGCCACCAGATCTCCATCGTGGCCCTGCCGGGCTGATGCCGTACCTCGTGCAGTTTCTTGTCCTCGCGGCGCTCACTTTGCTGGTGTGCTTTGTTTTTTGAGCGCGCCTTGCCGCTGGCATTTTTGTTCGCGTTGGCCGGCTGCGGTAACCTGCCCCGGCCCTTCCAGGGCGCGCCGGGCGCCACCGCGATGCGGCTCGCCCAACCGCCCCCGGCGCGGCTCGCGGTGCCCACGCCCACCAACGCCCTGCTGCCCGATGCCGCCGGGCGGCAACTTGCCGACTCAGTGGCGGAACGCCTGCAAGACCAGGAAGTCCCGGCGATTGCCGGCGCGCCGCACGCGGGAGACTGGCGGCTGGTCGTCACCGCCGACCGGCGGCAGGACGCGATCGTGCCGATTTACTCCGTGCAGAACCCCGCTGGCGAAAACCGCGGCAACGCGGAAGGCAAGCCGGTGCCCCTGGCGGCCTGGGCCGCCGGCGAACCCGCGACGTTCCAGCAGGCGGCCGCCGACGCCGCCCCCGGGATAGCTGCCCTGCTGACTCGGATCGAGGCCGCGCGGCAGCGGAGCGATCCGAACAGCCTGCTCAACCGGCCGGCCCGCGTGGACGTGGCCGACGTGGAAGGCGCCCGAGGCGACGGCAACCAGCAGCTCACCCGCCAGATGCGCGACAAGCTCAGCAAGCTCGGCCCGGTGGTGCAGGACAACCGGACCGGGGCCGATTTCCTCGTCGAAGGGCATGTGCGGATGGTGCCGGAGGCGGGCGGGCAGGAGCGGGTGGAAATTCAGTGGGTGCTCAAGGCGGCAAACGGCGACGAACGCGGGCGGGTCGTGCAGCTCAATGAGGTGCCGGCCGGCTCGCTTGATCAATACTGGGGCGACGTCGCCGTGGTTGTCGCCGACGAGGCGGCGGCGGGGATGCGGGACGCGCTCCTCACCCAGACCGGACGGCGATGACGCGGCGCACGTTCATGGACATGTCACAGGGCGAATTGCTACAAGGCACGCGGCCCCGGGAGCCTGCTTGATGAAAATTGTCGCCTGCAACAGCAATCGCCCGCTCGCCGAAGCAGTCGCCGCCAAGCTCAACCTGCCGCTCACCCGCGCCTCCGTCCGACGGTTCGCCGACATGGAAATCTTTGTGGAAATCCACGAGAACGTCCGCGGCGAGGATGTGTTCGTGATCCAATCCACATCCTATCCAGCCAACGACAACCTGATGGAGCTGCTGATCACCCTCGACGCGCTGCGGCGGGCTTCGGCCCGACGGGCGACGGCCGTCATCCCCTATTTCGGCTACGCGCGGCAGGACCGGAAAACCGGCTCGCGCACGCCGATCAGCGCCAAGCTCGTCGCCAATCTCATCACCCAAGCCGGGGCGAATCGGGTGTTGACGATGGATCTGCACGCCGCGCAGATCCAGGGCTTCTTCGACATCCCGGTCGACAACCTCTACGCGGCACCGCTGTTCAGCCAGCAAATCCGGGATCGCAACAAGGACCGCGACCTGATCGTGGTTTCTCCCGACGTGGGCGGCGTGCTGCGCGCTCGGCAGATCGCGGCACGGCTCAACTGCGACCTCGCCATCATCGACAAGCGCCGCGAGCGCGCCGGGGTTTCGGAGGTGATGAACGTGATCGGCGACGTGCGCGGGCGCGACTGCATCCTGGTCGACGACATCATCGACAGCGGCGGGACGCTGTGCAACGCGGCATCCGCGTTGATCGAGAACGGGGCACGGTCGGCAAGCGTCTATGTGACACACGGCGTGCTGTCCGGCGGCGCGGTCGCGCGCATCGCCTCGAGCCCGATCGAGATGATGACCGTCACCGACAGCATCCTGGCCACCGAAGCGGTGCGGCTCGCGCACAACATCCGCCAGGCAACCATCGCGCCCTTGCTGGCCGAAGCGATGCGGCGGATCAGCGAGGAAAGCTCGGTCAGCTCGCTGTTCGACTGATGGGCGCGAGGTTGGCGGAGCAGCCCGACGCCATCGCGCCGGACGGCTCCGAAATCCGCTTCTTGCAAGCGACCGATCGCGCGAGCGTCGTGCATTGCACGCTGCCCCCCGGAGCGACGACGGTCGCGGTCTTCCACCGTACGGTGGAGGAGATCTGGTTCTTCCTAACCGGGACGGGCGAGGTGTGGCGCAGCCACGGCGGGTCCGAAGAGGTGCTGCGGATGGAGCCGGGCAGCAGCCTGACGATCCCGCTCGGCGCGTCGTTCCAGTTCCGAGCGCTCGGGTCCGTGCCCCTCACTCTCCTGATTGCCACGGTGCCGCCGTGGCCCGGAGACACCGAGGCGGTGCGCACGCAGGGACGTTGGGAGGCTTCGATCCCTTAGTACTTGGACGCGGCATCCCGGCCGTCCTCAAGCATTTTGGGTTGTGAAACTGGCGCTAGGCCAAGCCTTGCCGAGGACGCCGGGCGTTTGATCCGCTGCGCTAAAGTGGCGGCTCGTAACCGTCCTTGCCCACCACGACGAAGCGTGCCTGCGCCTCGTGGTCGGCGGCCGCGGTGGCGCTGACCATGACGTGAGCGCCAGACGCGAGCACCGCGTGGCCGGCAGGCTCCATCGTGACGATTGGCGCGTTATCCGGAACGACAACCGTTTGCTCGCCTCCCTTGTAGGTGACATGCAAGGTCCGGCCGCCAGTACCGGTCACTTCGCCCACCGTGCCGTTCGTCATCGTGCTCTCCGGCTCGCCGGGCCAGGGGCCGTGGCCCTCGCCAACACCGCGCATCTTGTCCGCGAAGACGTGCACCTCCAACGCCCGCAGTTGGCCGCCCGCCCCGGGCACGGCGGCGGTGCCGATGTAGGAGCCGGGCTTGATCGCGCTGAACTCCACGGGGGAGACCAGGACGACCGGCGTCTTGTCGGTGATTGCGACGTCCACCGTGCCGCCGCTGTTGGTTTGCACCTTGAGCGCGTCCGCGGTCACGCTCTGGAGGACGCCGCGAACGTGCCGGATGGCGGCGGATTGCCCGTGCGCGGCGAGGGCGAACACCGCCACGAGCAACGCCGGAGGGAGCGCCGCGAGCTTAAGCCAGCTTGCGGGCGCGTTGGCTTGAAGTGCCGATCGCATCGGTTCGTCCCCTTGTGTTGGGTAGCATGGCATGGCGGAATGCTTCCGCCATCCTCTCCGGCAGCAAAATCTCCTCCTCCCCGGCTCTCACTCCCTGAAAGGAAGGGGGAGAAAAGCTCTCCCCCGGTGAGGAGGGTTTGGGCGAGGGATCGCGGCTACTTCGCCTTCGTCATCTGGCCACGAATCTCGCCGGCGGGGTTGGCCGCAGTGTGGACGTTGGCGTACCACTTGCCCGCTTCGAGGTCGGCGATCTGCTGGTCGGTCAAGGTGGCGCTGCCCTTGAACGGGCTGGTCGGGTTGGTTCCCCAGGACACGACCGGCCCGGCGTTGGCGCCCGGCTCGGCGGGGCCGTGAAAATGCGCCATCGTCGCCGGACCGGTCAAACCCTGCCACCTCCCGGTGTAATCGAGTTTCTTGGTCGTGGTGTCGAGCGTTGCGTCGACCGTGCCGGTGCCGGGCGACGTCTTGGGCGGCACCTCGGTCGCTCCATTCATCGTGGTGTGAAACTTCATCATCTCGGCGCGCGCTCCCGGCGCCAGCAACGCGACCGCGGCGGCGGCGAGCAGGATGGAACGGGTCATGGAACCTCCCTTCTTCAACGTGATGGACCATTGCGGCCCGACAGCAACGTAGGGCTTTTCAACGACAAGGCGCGAGATCAAACGTTGAAGCGGAACAGCAGCACGTCGCCGTCGCGCACGACGTACTCCTTGCCCTCCACGCGCATCCTGCCGGCCTCCTTGGCCCCAGCCTCGCCCTTCAGCGCGACGTAATCGTCATAGGCGATGGTCTCGCAGGCGATGAAGCCGCGCTCGAAGTCCCCGTGGATAACACCCGCCGCCCGCGGCGCCTTGGTGCCGCGCACCACCGTCCAGGCACGCGTCTCCTTCGGCCCGACGGTGAAATAGGTCAGTAGTCCGAGCAGGTCGTAGCCGGCGCGGATCACCCGGTCGAGCCCGCTGTCATGCAGGCCAAGCCCTTCAAGAAACTCCGCGCGCTCGGCTTCGGCGAGCTGGCTCACCTCCGCCTCGATCGCCGCCGACACGATGACGGCCCGCGCCCCTTCCGCTTCGGCGCGAGCCTGCACCTGGGCGGACTGGGCGTTGCCGGTCGCGGCCGACGCTTCCTCCACGTTGCAGACGTAGAGCACGGGTTTCGTGGTCATCAGTTGCAGCCGCTTGGCAGCCTCCGCCTCGCCCGCCGGAACCGCCGTGCGCGCCGGCCGACCGGCCTGCAAGGCGGCGAGCATCGGCTCCATCAACGCCAGTTGCGCCCCACTCTCCTTGTCGCCGCCGCGCGCCCGCTTTTGCAGCCCGACGGCGCGCTTCTCCAAGCTGTCGAGGTCGGCCAGCATCAGCTCGGTTTCCACCGTCTCGGCGTCGCGGATCGGATCGATGCTGCCTTCGACGTGCGTCACGTCCGGATCCTCGAAGCAGCGCAGCACGTGGATGATAGCGTCCACCTCGCGGATGTTGGCGAGGAACTGGTTGCCGAGGCCTTCGCCCTTGGACGCGCCGCGCACCAGGCCCGCGATGTCCACGAACTCGAGGCTGGTCGGCACGATCTTGGCCGACTTGCCGATGGCGGCGAGCGTTTGCAGCCGCCCGTCCGGCACCGCGACCCGGCCCACGTTCGGCTCGATGGTGCAAAACGGGTAATTGGCCGCCTGCGCCGCGGCCGTCGCGGTCAGCGCGTTGAACAGCGTCGACTTGCCGACGTTGGGCAGCCCGACGATGCCGCAGTTGAAACCCATCTACGCTCCGTCCCGCGCTCCGAGCGCGACCTTGGTCATGAAGTCCTCCGGCCGGTCCTCGGCCAGCAGCGGGGCGGCGTCGGCCACGGCGTCGAGCAGCGGCAGGAGCCAGTCGCGGTCAGTCTTGGCGAAATCGCCCAGCACGTGACCGATCACCCGCTCCTTTAAGCCGGGATGGCCGATGCCGAGCCGAACACGCCAGTAATCAGGGGTCCCTAGCAGGCGGTCCATGCTGCGCAGGCCGTTATGCCCCGCCGCACCGCCGCCCTGCTTGACGCGAACCTTGCCCGGCCCGAGGTCGAGCTCGTCGTGGAACGCGGTGATCGCCCCGGGCGGGAGTTTGAAGAAGCCGGCGGCGGCTTGAACGCTCTGCCCGGAGTCATTCATG
>CAXUIE010000202.1:6048-6267 GCA_964250825.1 uncultured Acidisphaera sp.
CTTGTCCCCGGCGATGCTGCCTTCCGCGACCTGCCCCTTGAAGCGGTTGCGCCAGGGCGAGAACCCCCAGCGCGAGGCGATGACCTCGATCGCCATGAACCCGACGTTGTGGCGCTGCCGCGCCATCCCCGGCTCCGGGTTTCCCAGCCCGACCCAGAGCCGCACGGCATAGACGCTCCCGCGGCGGTTCAGCCCCTCTTGGCCGGCGCCTTGCTGGCG
>CAXUIE010000203.1:0-6257 GCA_964250825.1 uncultured Acidisphaera sp.
CGCCATGCGCATCATTCCCAACGAGCAGAACAACGCGTTGGTGATCTACGGGACCAAGCGCGAGGAAGACACCGTGGAGGCCATGCTGCGCAAGCTCGACATCCTGCCATTGCAGGTGAGAATCGACGCGGTGATCGCGGAAGTGCAGCTGAACGACACGCTCCAATACGGAACCCAATTCTTCTTCAAGTCGGGCGGCATCAACGGCGTGTTGAGCAGCGCCACTCAAAGCCTCAACCAGTTGAATCTCGCCTCGTCTCAGTTCAACACGAGCTTTCCGGGGTTCGTGATCGGCGGCAGCGGGCTCGGCGGCGCGCCGTTCGCGATCAACGCCCTGCAGGCGGTGACAACCGTCCACGTGCTGTCCTCCCCGGAACTCCTGGTGCTCGACAACCAGTCCGCGCGGCTTCAGGTCGGCGACGTGGTGCCGTATCTCAGCGCGTCCTCGCAAAGCACGTTGACAAGCAACGCGCCTATCGTGAACTCGATCAACTATCAGCCGACCGGCGTCATTCTTGAGATCACCCCGCGCGTCAGCAGCAGCGGGCTGGTCACACTCGACGTGTCGCAGGAGGTCAGCGACGTTTCGACCACGCTCAGCACGCCAGGGCTCAACTCGCCGACCTTTCTGGAGCGCAACATCACCTCCCGCGTGGTCGTCCAGGACGGGCAGACAATCGGCCTCGCCGGACTTATCCGCGACAGCCAAACGCGCGCCAACTCGGGCCTGCCCTGGCTCAAGGACATTCCCCTGATCGGCGCGCTTGCGGGAAGCCAAAGCAACGAGCGGGTGCGAACCGAGCTACTGGTGCTCATCACCCCGCACGTGATCCACGATCAGCGGGACGCGCGGGCGCTCACCGAGGATCTGCGCGACCAGTTGATCAACGCCGCCGCCGTGCCGGGTGAGTTGCAGGGCCTGCGGCCCACGGGATCGCCCGACCCGAACGCCCGCTTGCGAAAACGGCTCGATCTGCGGTGAAAGGCGCCGACCGGGGCTTCGCGCTGCTGATCGTCCTGTGGACGCTCGGGCTGCTCGCGCTCCTTGGCACGGAGATCACCGCGTCCGGCCGCACGGCGACCAAGCTCGCGGCCAACCTCCGCAGCAACGCCGTGGTGGAAGCGGCGGCCGACGGCGCGGTCCATCAAGCCATGCTGCGGCTCATGGAGGGCGCGTGGCCGCCGGACGGCGCGGCGCGGGTCGTCCGAATCGGCCCGGCGATCGTCGAAGTGCGAATGACGGACGAGTCCGGCAAGGTTAACCCGAACTTCGCAACGCTTCCGGTCATGGCCGCGCTGCTTCGCAATCTCGGCCTCGACCCGGCGCGCGCCGCCTCGCTCGCCGCCGCGATCATCGACTGGCGCACGCGGGGCCTCCAGCCGCTGCCCGGCGGTGCGAAGCTGCCGCAATACCGCGCCGCCGGACTGCCGTACGGCCCGGCATCACGGCCGTTCGAGAGCGTCGACGAGGTTGGGCTTGTGCTCGGGATGACGCCGGAGGTCCTCGCCCGCCTCCGGCCGTATCTCTCCGTTTACAACGACAGCGACGTGCAGCGCGCAGCCGCCGACCCCCTAGCCGACCAGGCGATCGAGGAGTCCGAGCTCGGGCGGGGCGCGGGCGAGCGCTTCGCTTTCGCCAGCGAGGATAAGACCGCGTTGGTTCGCGCCGCCGCGACCGGTCTGGATGGCGCCCGGTTCACGCGACAAGCCGTGATACGAATCACGGCGGAACCGGCGCAAGGAGAGACCCCATTCCAGATCCTGACCTGGGAAACGCCGGGGGGATGAGCGCGCGTTCCGAAGCGAGCGTCAGGGATTGCAGATTTGGCTCTCCTGCCCCCCCGAAGCCGGCGGACCGGCCGAGCACAGGTCGTACTCGTGCCCACTCCGCGACGACGGATCGCGGTATGCGTACGGATGGCTCCAGGGATCGATCGGGACGCCCCCTTTGACGTACGGGCCGTTCCAGTTGTTCACGTCGGACGGCTTGGTGACCAGAGCCTGCAAGCCTTGTTCGGTCGATGGATAGCTGCCGACGTCGAGCTTGTAGAGGTCGAGCACGGAGGCTATCCGCTCGATGGACTGACGGGCGACGGAGCCGCGCGCCGAGCCGAGCTGGCGCAGCGCCGCGGGCGCCACGAGCCCGATGAGCAAGCCGAGGATGGCGATGACGACCAGGATCTCGAGCAAGGTGAAGCCCTCGTCGCCCCTGCCGTGGCACCTAGCCGGAGTTGCACATAGCTGAAAGAACGTCCGATCGTTATCTCAGCCGAAAGCGAGCTTCCATACAACGGCGGCTCGGCGGGCGACAACGGCTCCGACGACCTCCTCTCGTGACGTTTGCTTAATCGGCGGGCGGTGATGGCGATCCCCTTGCTTTCCTGCATGGTCGCGGCGGCGACGTTCTATCACCTTCCCCCACGTGTGCTCCCGTCCATCCAGGCGGTCGAGGGTGGCCGGCTGGGATCGGTGCACATCGATGCGGACGGCTCGCAGGACCTCGGCCTGATGCAGGTGAATACGCGTTGGCTCCAGCCGTTGTCGCGGGTGACCGCCTTGACCCCGGCGGTGGTGCGCGTCCGGCTGATCGCCGACGGCTGCTTCAACATCGCGGCCGGGGCGGCGATCATGCGCACCTACCTCAACGAGACCCGCGGCGATCTGATGCTTGCGGTGGGTTACTACCATTCGCACACGCCGGCGCTGCTGCGGGACTATCAGGCGCGCGTACTGCAATCGGCGACTTCGCTGTTTCTCCGCCCCGGTTGGCGGACCCACTAGTGAGTGGAGCGGCGGCCGGGCCGGCATCTGCTCTAGATGCCGCCCCGGCCTCTCGCTTGGCCTGTATAAACGGTTTCGCCCGGTGTCACACCAAGTCGTAGCGATCGGCGTTCATGACCTTGTTCCACGCCGCCACGAAGTCGTTCACGAACTTCTCCTGCGCATCCGCACAGCCATAGAGCTCGGCAAGGGCGCGCAACTCCGAGTGGGAGCCGAAGATCAGATCGACACTTGTGCCGGTCCACCTTACTTCCTTGGTCTTGCGATCACGACCCTCATACGCGCTGTCGGAGCCCGTGGGCTGCCACTCCGTGCGCATGTCCAGCAGGTTGATGAAGAAGTCGTTCGTCAGCTTCCCGGGCTGCTTGGTGAAGACGCCGTGCTTGGATCCACCGGCATTGGCGCCCAGAACGCGCAAACCGCCGAGCAGCACCGTCATCTCGGGCGCGGTCAACCTCAGCAAGTGTGCCCGATCCACCAAAGCTTCCTCGGGCGCCATGAATTGTTGGCGGCCGAGATAGTTGCGAAAGCCATCAGCCGCCGGTTCGAGCGGGGCGAAGGATGCCGCGTCGGTTTGCTCCTCCGATGCATCCATGCGCCCGGGCGCGAAGGGTACCTTCACCTCGGTCCCGGCCTCCTTCGCGGCCTTCTCGATAGCCGCGCAGCCGCCGAGCACGATCAGGTCCGCGAGCGAGACCTTCTTTCCGCCGGCCGCCGAAGCGTTGAACTCCTTCTGGATCGCTTCGAATTTTTGCAGCGCTTTCGCCAGTTCAGGCGGGTTGTTGACCTGCCAGTCCTTCTGCGGAGCAAGGCGGATGCGCGCGCCGTTGGCGCCGCCACGCTTGTCCGAAACGCGAAAAGTCGACGCCGACGCCCAAGCGGTCGAGACCAGTTGCGACACTGAAAGCCCGGAAGCGAGGATCCTGGCCTTCAGGGCGGCGATGTCCTGCTCGTCGATCAGCGGATGATCCACGGCCGGGATCGGATCCTGCCAGATCAGCGTTTCTTGCGGGACGAGCGGGCCGAGGTAGCGCCTGATCGGGCCCATGTCGCGATGGGTGAGCTTGAACCACGCGCGGGCGAATGCGTCGGCGAACTGTTCCGGATGCTCATAGAAGCGCCGGGAGATCTTCTCGTAGGCTGGGTCGAACCGCAGCGCGAGATCGGTGGTCAGCATCGTCGGCAAGCGCTTCTTCGAAGGGTCGTGCGCGTCCGGAATCTCGGCAGGCGCATCTTTCGCCTGCCATTGATGGGCGCCGGCCGGGCTCTTGGTCAGCTCCCATTCGAACTTGAACAGGTTGTCGAAGTAGTGGTTGCTCCACTGCGTCGGCGTCTGGCTCCAGGTGACTTCCGGGCCGCCGGTGATGGCATCCGCCCCGAAGCCCGTACCATGCTTGCTCCTCCAGCCGAGGCCCTGATCCTCGATGACGGCGCTTTCCGGCTCCGGGCCCACGAATGACGGATCGCCGGCGCCGTGGGTCTTGCCGAAGGTGTGCCCCCCGGCGATGAGTGCCACGGTTTCTTCGTCATTCATCGCCATGCGCGCGAAGGTTTCGCGGATGTCGCGGGCGGACGCGACCGGATCGGGCTTGCCGTTCGGCCCTTCCGGGTTGACATAAATGAGACCCATTTGCACGGCGCCGAGCCGTTCGTCGAGCTGACGTTCGCCGCTGTAGCGTTCGTCCCCCAACCAGGTGCCCTCGGGTCCCCAGTAAAGCTCCTCGGGCTCCCAGGTGTCCGCGCGGCCCCCACCGAAGCCGAAGGTCTTGAAGCCCATCGACTCAAGGGCGACGTTGCCCGTGAGGATGAAAAGGTCGGCCCAGGAGAGTTTGCGGCCGTACTTCTGCTTGATCGGCCACAACAGCCGGCGCGCCTTGTCGAGGTTCGCGTTGTCCGGCCAGCTGTTGAGCGGCGCGAAGCGCTGCTGGCCGCCCCCGGCACCGCCACGGCCGTCCGTGACGCGATACGTGCCGGCGCTATGCCACGCCATGCGGATGAACAGGCCACCGTAATGACCGAAATCGGCTGGCCACCAGTCCTGCGAGTCCGTCATCAAGGCGTGCAGGTCCTTGATCACGGCTTCGAGATCGAGGCTCTTGAACTCCTCGGCGTAGTCGAAGCCCTCGCCCATCGGGTTGGACCGCGGCGAATGTTGGTTGAGAACCTCCAGGCTCAGCTTTTCCGGCCACCAGTGACGGTTGTTCTTGCCCCCACGTCCCTTTCCCACCGGACACTTGCCCGCATCCGTCGTTTCAGTCATCCCGTCCATGTTATCTCCGATCGCGTTGGCTTATTCGGTTCGGCCGGCGAGCCATGTCATCGTCGCACGGATGATGCGCGAGCACCTTCGCTCCCGACTGACAATCGCGCGCCATGCTACCGCAGTCTGCTTCCTTGTAAAATTGATTGTCGATATGGGAGCGATTGAGAGCGTTTATGGTTCGCCGCAGTCCGGCCGCTCACACGCGGTGGACGCCCCGCGGTAGATGATTGCGCAAGGTTTGTGCGAACAGATGGAGATCGCGGACTCCGGGATAACTGCGGCGCCATACGAGGCCGATGCGTCGCCCGACGCCGGCTTCCAGCGGACGCACCGTGACCGCCCGGGTGCGGAAGTGATTGCACGCCATCGCCGGCAGCAACGTGCTTCCCATGCCCGTCGCCACCATCTCACGGATAGTCTCGAGGCTGGTGGCGCGGAAATCACCGTCGGCATCGCGTTCTGTCGTCCCGCAAATCGCCAATGCCTGGTCGCGCAAGCAATGGCCTTCGGTCAGCAGCAGCAATCGTTTTCCGCGCAGGTCGTCCTCCTTCATCACTGCGGCGTTGGAGGGTTTGCGGCCCCTGGGTTCGGCGAACCAAAAGGGCTCATCGAAGAGGGGCAGGCTCTCGACGCGATCATCGGAAACCGACAGCGCCACCAACGCGGCGTCCAGCCGGTGCGAAACCAGTCTGTCCATGAGGTGAGCGGTCAAATCCTCGCGAAGCACGAGCCGCAGCGCCGGAAAGTCGTTCTTTAGCGCCGGCAAGAGCCACGGCAGCAGGTAGGGGCCGAGCGTCGGGATCACGCCGAGGCTCAACCCGCCGGCCAGCGGCCCCGACGTGCGGCGACCCACGCTGGCGATGGCTTCGACGTCCGTCAATATCTGGCGCGCGCGGCCCACGATTTCCTCGCCCACCGCGGTCACGCGAACCGACTTGTTCGTGCGCTCGAAAAGCGTCACCCCGAGCTGCTCCTCAAGCTTCTTGATCTGCGTACTGAGGGTAGGCTGGCTGACATGGCACGCCTCGGCAGCCCGGCCGAAGTGACCGTGGTCGACCAGGGCGACCAGATAGCGCAAATCCTGCAGGGTCATGGAGGCTCCCGACAGATAACGCGGTGTGGAGGGTCGCGTCGAGGCGGCCGCGAGAGTCGTCGCGTCCCCCCCCGCCGCGCACGGTCCCAGCCGCGCGCGCCTCGGGGCCCCGCCGCTGTG
>CAXUIE010000204.1:0-6232 GCA_964250825.1 uncultured Acidisphaera sp.
CTGTTATCCTTGTTGAGTTCGGTTCCCGCGACGTCGGCGGATCGCATGCAGTTCTGGAACCTGACGCAGAACAAAATCATCGAGCTTTACCTCGCTCCGGCCGGGACTACGAGGTGGGGCAGCAACCAATGCGCCAACGACCCGGATGGGTCGGTGGACCCCGATGAGCGCCTCAGGCTTCGGGACGTGTCGGCGGGTCAATACGACGTGAAGCTCACGGATGTCTCGGGAAGGACCTGCATCGTGCGCGGGGCGACGGTTCAAGGCGGGAAGGCGTACGCGCTCTCCATCTCGGAATCCGAATTGGTCGACTGCACGAAGCAACACTCCTGATTAGAGGCACTCTCTCGCAAACGGAAACCGGACGAAATGGCTTCCCTTGGAGCACGTGGACGATGCCGCCACTCCTGCTATAGTATTACCAATCAACACCGATGATCGCTGCCGCGCTGGCCCTCGGCCAGCGTCGCCGGCGGGACGGGGAAACGTGGCAAGCGAGGCTTCCGGACAGCGGGCCGCCCAATTGTGACGGCCATCAGGCGCGCCGCTGATCGCGAGCAGGCCGGCTCGGCGACCCCCGGAGAGGCGTGGCAAGGCGATCTTTCGCCAATAAGCGCGTCCGCTTGGAGTTACGAGCGCGCGCGACACCTGCTCAACCCCGCCGAGTTCGGCGGCACGCCCGAGCAGATACGCGCGTTGCCGCGCTTGACGCGGCGGCGGTCGATTGCCTGCTGCAGCTCGCCTGATGCGACGGGCAAGCGGAAGTAAGGAGCCAGCGATGTCCGGACCACAGCATCGAGGCGACCCGGCGCGGCGCGCCTTCCTGGCCGACATGGAGCGGGTCGGACGCTCCGACGACGTGGCGGTGGTGCTGTTCAGCAAGTTCGGCCGCCGCGTCGCCGAGAACGCCAATTTCGGCATTGACCACGGCACTGCCGGCCCGGTGTTCGTCGCTGGCAAGCCCGTGCTCGGCGGTCAGTACGGCGCGATGCCGAGCCAGACGGAGCTCGACGACGGCAACATGCCGTTCGGGACGGATTTCCGGAACGTTTATGCGACCATGATCAGGGATTGGATGGGCCACCCCGGCGGGGCGGCGATCCCACGGCAGGACTTCCCGACATTGCCCCTGTTCTCGGCCTGATCGTCGGACGATGCGGATGACCGGAGTCCTCGCCGCCCTGTTGCTCATCTTGCTGCCGGCGGGAGCGTTCGCCAAGGGCACGGGCTACGTGTTCGTGAGCCACGAGAAGAGCAACAACATCGCCGTGATCGATCCGAAGCAGGACTACAAGATCATCAAGTGGATCGACACGTCCCGCCGCCCGCGGGACATGAACTTCCGCAACGACCGCGCGCAGCTCCTGGTCGCGTGCGGCGACGACGACGTGATCGACGTGATCGACGTGGCCACGCTCAAGGTCGTGGACCACATCCCGACCGGGCCAAGCCCCGAGATGTTCGAGCTGAGCAAGGATCAGAGCAAGCTCTACGTGTCCGACGAGGAAGCGGCGGCGGTGCAGGAGATCACCGTCGCCGACAAGATCATCAGCCGCAGCATCGCCACCGGCGCCGAGCCGGAAGGCGTCGCCGTAAGCGGCGACGGCAAGACCCTGTACGTGACGTCCGAGGTGGACGACATGGTGCACGTGATCGACCTCGGCGCGGGTGTCGTGACCGACAACATCATCGTCGGCACCCGGCCCCGGCGCTTTCTGCTGCTGCCGGACGGCAAGGAGCTCTGGGTATCGAACGAGCTGTCCGGGCAGGTGTCGATTGTCGATCGCGCCAAGCGCGAAGTGTCGGGCAGCATCACTTTTCTTCCACCCGGATTTCGGCAGGTGGACGTGACGCCCGTGGGCATGACCATGACCCACGACGGGAGGACCGCGATCGTCGCGCTCGGCCGCGCTAATCACATCGCCTTTGTCGACACCGCGACGCGGAGCATCGATTACTTGCTGGTTGGAACCCGTGCCTGGGGCGTGGCGCTCAGCCCCGACGAGAAGACGCTGTACGTCGCCAACGGCCTGAGCGACGACGTCTCGATCGTGGATATGTCCCGCCGAAAGGCAATCCGGGCCGTGCCGGTGGGCCGCGTTCCGCACTCGGTGCTGGTCGATGACTAGGAGCTGGCGGCTCGCGCTTGCAATGTGGCTTGCCCTGGCGGGGGCGGCGCAGGCCCAGGACCGGCCCAAGCGCTTCACCATCTGGGACATCCACCTGGGCGAAGCGGCCTCGGCCATCCCGGACGAGTTCGTGAACTATGCTTGCGGCACCAATGGAGGCCCGCCCTCGATCCCGCTCTCGGGATTCGCCGATTTCCACAGGTGCAAGCCGGATGCGGACGGTTTGCGCGAGGTATATTTCGAGTACGATGACGAGCTCGAGTATCAGGCGCGCGCGCTGGGCAACGAGCCCGAGATCAGGATGTACGCCGGCACCACCGCATTTGACTTCCCGATTGTCGCGTCCTTGCTGTTCGACGACGGCGGCCGGGTCGTGGGCGAGCGCATGGTGACCGACCCTCGGCAACACCTGTCGCGCGACCGGATCGAATTCTGGGAGCTGGCGAACTTCCTGCGCCAGCGCTTCGGCGATGACGGCTGGGCCTGCCGGGACCTGCCGGTGGAAGAAGGCGAAGGCCCCGTGGGATCGCGCTTCCTCAAGAGCCACTGCGAGAAGATCGTCGCCAGCGTGCTGATGATCCTGGAGCAGCGCTTGTTTCAGAGAAAGGGCCAGCAGTTTATCGACCCCGAGTCGGGCAGGCCTCAACCGCAGGCGTTCGAGAGTGCCACGCGCTTCGAAATGCGCGAGATTGGCCGCCTTCCGCGCACGACCGACTGACGCGGGGGCTACTGCCCGGTGGTGCCGTCCACGAGAAGAGCGCCCTTGGTCTTCATGCCGTCGATAACGGCTCCGTCGAGGTCGGCCCGCTCGAGGCGCGATCCGCGAAAGTCGCCGTCCGTCATGTCCGCTCCGGTGAGATCGGCCTTGTAGAAATCGGCGCGGATGGCCGAGATGTGAGCGAGCTTGGCGCTACGGAGGCGCGCTTCGGCGAACCCGGCCCCGTCCGCGAACGCAGCGCTCAAGTCGCAACGGCTGAGATTTGCCTTGTTGAAATTGGCCTGCTTCAGCTTGGCTTGCGACAGGTCGCAATCGGCGAGCTCCGCATCGGTCGCCGTCGCGCGCGAAAGTTCGGCGCTCGTCAGCTTCGCCCGGGTCAAGCGGGCCTGCGCCATGTGCGCCTCGGTCATCACCGCGCGGTCCAGCCGCGCGCCGCTGAGGTCCGCCGCGTAGAGCAGCGCTCCGCTGAGGTCCGCGCCGGTGAGGTCGGCGCGCTTGAGGTCTGCCTTGTCGAGGTTCGCATCCTCGAGCTTCGCGCCGGCGAGCTTGGCGTTGGACAAGCGCGCGGCGTGCAGAACAGCGCCGCTGAGATTGGCGCCGGTGAGGTCGGCCCCAGTCAGATCGCGGCGCTTCAGTTTGGCGTCTCGCAGGTCGCAGCCTGGGCAATCCTTGCGGGCGCCCGCGATGAAAGCGTCCCGCCCGGGCGAGCTCGCGGCCGGTGGTTGATCCGCCATTGCCTGCCCGGCGAAGCTGAGCAGCATCAGCGCCACGACCGCGGTCGGCGTGATCCCGCGCGGCTTGCGGGAATCAAGCGCCGTGCTCGTCGGCTCGATTGCGCTGGCGCCCGCGCCGCCCGTAAACTCGCCCCGAATAAGTCGGAGACGGCTCGAAGCGACGTGGTTGCGGGAGTGGGCTTCTGCGGGGGAGTGACACATGATCCGAGCGCTCCTATTGGCGGCGGCGGTGGCTTGCGTGACCCAGGCCGCGGCGGCTTCGATCGCCGGGCAGGGCAAGGCGATCGACTCCACCATCATCGAAATCGACAATCAACGGGTCATGCTGTTCGGGGTGGACTCGGTGATGCGCAAGCAGGTGTGCGTGCTGGACGGCAAGCCCTGGCAATGCTGGGCGGCCGCGGTCCGCGAACTTCAGACTCTGCTCGATCAGGGCACGGTGACATGCGAAACGGTCGGTGAACCGGACGTGTACGGCCGTCATCTTGGCCGATGCGCTGTCGATGGCCGGAGCGTCAACGAAGCACTGGTGCGCCGAGGCTTCGCGGTCGCGCGGCTGAGCGAAAGCTCCGACTACGCGGACGCCGAGAACGGAGCCAAAACCAGCAAGGCGGGCCTCTGGCAGGGACAGTTCGTGCGGCCGAGCGAGTTTCGCCGGAGCGCCGGCATTCTTGTCGAGCGCCCGTGATCCATTCACAAACATGCCACAGGGTAGGAACGATGTGCGTTGTCCACCCCCCAAAACGATCCCTCAACGTGTTTGCCATGAGCTTGGCCCTGGCCGTGGCTCCGTTGCTGCTCTCGCGCGCGGCACGCGGTGACGACGTTGCGCGAGGGCATGATATCTGGGCCAACAAGGCGGGCTGCCAGCAATGTCACGGCTGGGCCGGCGACGGCTCGCGCGGTTTCCATTCCGAAGGGTTGGCGCCGTCCCTTCGCAAGACCCAGCTCACGCGCGACCAGATCCGTGAAACCATACAATGCGGCCGGCCGGGCACACCGATGCCGCATTTCGACCGCTTCGCTTACACCGACAAGCGCTGCTACGACATGACCGCCGAGGATCTGGGCGCGCAGGTGCCAAACCGCTCTCCCGTGACGCTCCAGTCCTACGAGATCGACGCCTTGGCCGATTACGTGGCGACAAAGATCAAGGGAGCCGGTCCGGTGACCCAGGCGCAATGCCGCGAGTATTTCGGCGAGGACGCGGGAACGCGGTGCGACGGATATCCGGCGCAGTAGAAGTATAAGACGGCGGATCGCCTGGCCGCTCACCTTGCATCGGCCGGGGGCGCCCCGGCCATGGACCAGCGGCATGGCGATGATCACCGCGCCGTGGATGATCCATCGGCCGGCTTCGGCATCCGCATCACGGACGGCATGCTGGCGAGCAGGGAAATCACCCACACCCCGGCCACCATCCCGACATAGCTGCCGCGGCCGCCCAGGATGTTGGTTGGAGATGAAGGTTCAGCATCGTTCCTCAATCCCTGCTCGGCCCGTCTTTGGCGTCCGACGAGTTCGTTGCTTGGTCGGGAGGA
This sequence comes from uncultured Acidisphaera sp., assembly GCA_964250825.1. Classification (GTDB taxonomy): domain Bacteria; phylum Pseudomonadota; class Alphaproteobacteria; order Acetobacterales; family Acetobacteraceae; genus CAVWQV01. The sequence goes on from CAXUIE010000204.1 coordinate 5,123, forward strand.
TGGAGCGACGCCGGGCCGGGTGCAATAATGTGACTTGAGCTCGACCGCGAGAACCTGGATTCCGGCTGCCGGTGGAACGACGTTGCGAAGGAGCTCAACCAGCCTTGACGGCGGTCAGCACGCCGTAGCGCATCGCGCCCGAGCGAAAGGCGAGCAGCAGCCGAACCATTGTCAGTGCGAACACGCGGTCCGCGGCGCTGCTCCGAAACAGGAAGCGGCGGATGCGCCGGTCGGTCGCCAGCCGGCGAAGGCTGCGGCCAACACACACCGACCAGGTGCGTGCAACCGCCGCGCCGATGTCGTCCGACGACTCGACGCGCAGTCCGGCATTCACGAGCAGGCTTTCGTAATCGGCGGCGGTCCCGAGACCGGCCAGCCGGCCCTCGCGGCAGATCGGTTCGAGAAGATGACGGACGGCCCACGGACGCGCTGACGGGGTTGCCAGCCAGGCGCACACGACCAAACGGCCGCCCGGCCGCAGCACGCGCGACACCTCGGCGAAGCAGCGGGCGTGGTTCGCCATGTGCTCGGTGCTCTCGATGGCGTAGGCGCGGTCGAAGGAAGCGTCCGGAAGATCGTTGTCGAGCCAGTCCGCGATCCGGATTACCAGCGCGCCGCGCGCGGGACGGCGCATCGCGCCTCGCGCACCCTGCGCGGCCGACAGGGTGAAACCTGTCACGGACACCTCGTGCTTGTCCGCGAGCAATGCGGCCGGAGCCCCGTAACCGCAGCCTATGTCGCAGACCGAATGCCCCGGCGCGAGAAGGAGCCGGTCCGCCACGAGCTCGACCAGGGCGACGGCGGCCTGTTCCGCGCTTTCCCGCCCCGTGCGCCAATAGCCGTGATGGAGGTGCTCGCCCCAGATCTCGCGGTAGAACGGGTCAAGCGTGTCGTAGTGGGTGGCGACCGCGTCGCGACCGAGCGGGGCGCGCGGCCGGATCATCGCCGATCAGCGCGCCGACACATAGGCCATCAGGATGACGTAACCAATGATCGCGACGGAGCCGTGCAGCGCCATCGCGACCCCCATGCCGCCGCGCCGCGCCCGGGCGAGCAGCGGGATCACGACTCCGGCCACGAGCGCGCCCCCGAGCAGCGCCAAGCCATCCC
>CAXUIE010000205.1:0-6223 GCA_964250825.1 uncultured Acidisphaera sp.
GCGGCGAGGGGGGCGCGGATGGGCGGGCGGCGCAGGCCGCGAGGAACCCGCCTACGGCGAGCGCCAGGATCGGGCGGGTCATGCTGGCGGTCACGCGAGATAGCGGGCCGTCAAATGCGCCTCGAAATCGGCCGGATCGAGCGCCTTGCCGGTCGCCGCGCGCAGCAAGTCCTCAAAGCCCAGGAGGCTGCCCATCCCGTGCACCTTGGCGGCGAGCCACTGCCGGAGGGGGCCGAACTCCCCTTCTCCGAGGGCGGCGTCGAGCCCCGGCACCTCGCGCCGCGCCGCGGCCATGAACTGCGCGGCCGCCATCGCGCCCAGGGTGTAGCTCGGGAAATAGCCGAACGCCCCGTCGTACCAATGGATGTCCTGCAGGCAGCCGCGCGCGTCGTCCGGCGGCACGAGGCCGAGCACGCGGGAAAGACCTTCATTCCAGGCGCCGGGCAGGTCCGCCACCGCCAGATCGCCGGCGATCAGCGCCTGCTCCAGCCGGAAGCGCAGGATGATGTGCGCGGGATACGTCATCTCGTCGGCGTCGACGCGGATGAAGCCGCGCGCCACGCGCCGCCATAGCCCGGCCAGGTTGGCCGGCGTGTAGGGGGACGGATCGCCGCCGAACGTCCGGTGCAGCTCCGGGCCGAGCCAGGACAGGAACGGATCCGACCGGCTGGCCTGCATCTCGACCAGCAGCGACTGGCTTTCGTGCGCCGCCATGCCGGCCGCCTCTCCCACCGGCTGGCGCGCGTACGCCGCCGGCAGCCCGCGCTCGTAGAGCGCGTGACCCGTCTCATGCAGCACGCCGAGCAGGCTTTGCGCGAAATCGCCCTCGTCGTAGCGGGTGGTGATGCGCACGTCCGACGGCGTGCCGCCGCAGAACGGGTGCGTCGAGCGATCAAGGCGGGCATGCGCCCAGTCGAGCCCGATGCGGCCGGATAAGCGCCGGCACAGCGCCTCCTGCACGTCGGCCGGGAACGGACCGCGGGGGCGAACCGGAGCCGGGGCGCGCGCCTGCCGCTCCTCGGCCTGCGGCAACGCCCAGGCCAGGAACGCTTCATAGTTGGCGAACACGGGGGCCACGTCCGCCGCGCCGACGCCACGTTGGAAGCCGTCCATCAGCGCGTCGTACGGGCTCAACCCGAGCGCCTCCGCGAGCGCCGCCGCCGCCTCGCGAACCAAGCGGACCACCTCCGCCAAATACGGCAGCACCATGCCGAAATCGGCAGCGCGCCGGGCCTCACGCCACACCTTCTCGCACGCCGAATTGGCCCGCGCCTGCGCTTCCACCAGGTCGGGCGGCAGCGCGGTTGCCCGCGCATACGCATGTCGCATGAGCCGGAGATTGGCCGCGCGCCACGCATCCGCCTCGACCCCGCTCGCCTCGACGTGCGCGGCCTCGGCTTCGGCCAGGTCGTCGGCCACGGCGGGCGACGTCAGCAAGCCATGCGACAAGCCGGCAAGCACGGCGAGCTGGTCGCCGCGCGCCGCCGCTCCGCCGGGCGGCATGGTGGCGGCGGCGTCCCAGTGCAGCATGGAAGCGGCCTCGCCGACGGTGGCGGCACGGGCAAAGCGGACCGTCAGGCGATCGTAGGCGAGGCTCATGGTCGCAGCACCTTCCTGGCGTAAACGACGAAGATCACCAGCAGCGCCACGGCAAGGCCGAACCAGGTGATCGCGTAAGAAAGATGGTTGTTGTCCGGGCGCGGCAAATGGCGGGCCGGATCGGGATACAACTCGTCGGCGGGACGCCCGCCGAGCGCGATCAGGGTGAACGGCAGAGGATCGGGGATCCCGAGCGCCGCACCGATCGCCGTCGGATCGAGCGTGTAGAAGTGCCGGGTGGCGAGGTCGTCGCGCGGGCTGAACAGTCCGGGCCGCTGCGCCGGACGGACGAAGCCTTCGACCGACACCACGCCTTGCGGCAGCGGGATCGCCTGGTCGCGCGACTGCGGCACCCAGCCTCGGTCCACCAGCACCGGCTGGCCGCCGCCCACCGGCCGCAGCGGCATCAGCAGGTCGGCCCCCATCGTCGGGCCCTGGCCGATGTCATGCACCGCCACACCGTAGAAAGCCCGCGCGCCCGTCTCGAACCGCCCCTGCACGCGCACTTTGGCGAATGGCGGCGGGTCGGCCCCGAGCGGGACGGCGGGGGCGGCTTCCGCTGCGTCGATTCGCGCCAGCATCGCGGTCTTCCAGGCGAGCCGATGCACTTGCCACACGCCCAGGCTGACCAGGACCGCAAGCATCGCCGCCGTCGTCAGTCCCGGCCACAACAGCGCCGAAAGACGGTTTCGGCCGTCCAGGGGCGCCGCGGCCGGCTGCGTCACCCGCCCCCGGACGCGGCGCTGGACGCCCCCGACCAGTAGATGCACACGAACAGGAACAACCACACAACGTCGACGAAGTGCCAATACCAGGCGGCCGCCTCGAAGCCGAAATGCCCCTGCGGCGTGAACTGGCCGGCCCGGGCCCGCATCCAGCACACGATCAGGAACGTGGTGCCGACGATGACGTGAAAGCCGTGAAAGCCGGTGGCGAGAAAGAACACGGACGGGTAAACACCGCCGCCCGCGAATTTGAACGGCGCGTCTGAATACTCGATCGCCTGGCAAGTGGTGAACGCGAGCCCGAGCAGGATGGTGATGCCGAGCCCCATCAGCAGGCCCCGGCGGTCATTCACGAGCAGGCTGTGGTGCGCCCAGGTGATGGTGGTGCCCGAGAGCAGAAGGATCATCGTATTGAGGAACGGGAGGTGGAACGGGTCGAAGGTGGTGACGCCCGCCGGCGGCCAAACCGCGACGGTGGCGCCGGCCACGTTCTCGGGAAACAGCGCGAAATTGAAATACGACCAGAAGAAACCGACGAAGAACATCACCTCGCTGGCGATGAAGAACATCATGCCGTAGCGCAAACCGAGCCGGACGACGGCCGTGTGGAGCCCGGGCGTGCGGCTTTCGCGCACCACGTCGCGCCACCAGAAGAACATCACCGCCGCCGTCATCGCGACGCCGACGCCAAGCACGATATAGTCGCCGAAATGCGCCGCCATGACGATGCCGAACACGATCAATCCGCCACCGAACGCGCCTAGCAAGGGCCACGGGCTCGGATCGACCAAGTGGTAAGGCTGCTTCAACCCCGAGCTCGCCGGAGCCGTCACCGCGTGCGCGTCGCTGTCCATTGACCAACCCATACCAACTGCGCCGAGCGATCCGCGCGGCCATCGGGGCGCATCATCGCGAAAACGCCCGAGCGTTCAAGGGAGAATGCACCGGCCAAAGGGTCGGTTTGAACGCACCTGAACACTTTCCTAACAGTTTGATCTACACGCGCCTTACTTCGCCTGGATGCCAACATCTTCTGCCATGACGGTGAGCGCGCGCCTCGCCTGCGTCACCCTTCAGTAGCTTACCGTTAAGAAGGATTCTAGAGGATCGGGGTGGCAGATGGAGGGGTAAGTCACTGGTCTCCCTCCAGTGATCTTAGGCTTGCATCTTGGCGCGGCGCGGAATCGGGTTCTATCAGAGCACATGAGTCCATGGGATGCCTCTGTTGCGGTGAACGACGCCACCCAAGCTGGGCTGGCCAAGTTACGGGCAGTCAATGTTGCTCTCCGCGAGATGTCTTGGCCGCCGCCGTACGATCGCACGACGCACACGATCCAGGAAGGTGATGCACGGGACCTCAGATGGATCGCCGACCAGTCTGTGCACCTGGTAGTGACCTCCCCGCCTTACTGGACACTGAAGGATTACGCTCCGAACGAACGCCAGATCGGCGCAATAGAGGACTATGGCAAGTTTCTCGTCGAACTGGATCGCGTCTGGGCCGAGTGCGCGCGCGTGTTGGTGCCAGGAGGGCGTATTTGCTGCGTGGTCGGCGACGTGTGCGTGCCACGCAAGCGAGGTGGCCGGCATTACGTGATGCCATTACATGCTGACATTCAGGTCCGTGCTCGAAAGCTTGATCTCGATAGCCTGACACCAATCCTTTGGCACAAAATCGCCAACGGCGTGACCGAGGCGGAGGGCAATGGCGCCGGGTTCTACGGGAAGCCTTACCAGCCTGGGGCAGTCGTAAAGAACGACATTGAATACATCCTTTTCCTGCGGAAAGGCGCTGGCTATCGGGCACCAGCGCCGATGCAGAAAGCCCTATCCATGCTGACCAAGGACGAGATGCAGGCTTGGTGGCGGTCGGTCTGGAGCGACATAAAAGGCGCGTCGACCAGAGGCGGCCACCCCGCGCCCTACCCGATCGAGATTGCTGAACGGCTGATCCGGATGTTCTCTTTTGCCGGCGACGTTGTGTTGGACCCGTTCGCTGGCACGGGGAGCACCACGCTAGCGGCGATTGCGGCTGGACGGAACTCGATCAGCAACGAGATCGAACCAGCCTACCTAGAAATAGCTCGGCAGCGGGTACTGAGTTCAATCGCCATGGCAAAGCCACTTGGCGCGACGCCCGCGATGCTGGCGCCATGACGATAAGCCTTTCGGAGGCCGTGGACGATCTTCTGACAAGAGCGACACAGGACCCCGGACGCCTTAACAAGCTCGCTAGCTTCTGCATTGAGGAGTTTGCTCGTCACGGCCTTAAAGGCGTCAGGGGCGGGCAAGCGGACGAAGTCGGAATACGAGGGTTCGGCCGTCAGAAGGACTGGGACCTCGCGTTTGTGCTGGCCGACAAACCGCGCTTGCTGGTCTCTCTCAAATCGATCCTCAAGAACCTCCCCGGCACAGTGCCGAATCGCCTCGACGACTTGATGGGGGAAGCCGCGAACGTCCAGCAGCTGCAGCCGGAGGTGGTTATCGGTTACGTGGTCATCATGGACGTGGCAGAGGATAAGGCACGTCGGGACGGAAGGACGTGGAGCGACCACTTCGAGGGCAACCTGCGAAAGATTGCAGTGCGGAAGGCTCCTCTTTGGAATCAGGGGCTAATCGAAGGGATCTGGCTAATCCGCATCGATAGCCGAAGGCCCGCAAATGAGCGCATTATTGATATCGTAGACATGGACGCCAAGGGGACAGACTTCTTTGCCGCGCTCTTGGCTGAACTCTACCTACGCGAGCCAACGCTGAAACCGGCGGGGTAGGACGCGCTGGATCGCCACGCCGCCAAGCGGCGGCTCGCGATGACGGGAGAGGTCAGCGTGACAAATCCGCGCGCGGGCCGACATGCGGGCCGGCTTTCTCCAGCGCGCCGGCTTTCGCCGCGTCGTCGAGCGAGCGGAAGAAGGTGTAGGACAGCGTGATGGTCCGCACGTCCGCCGTGTTCGGATCGGCCGCAATCGCCGGATCAACCCAGAAGCTCAGCGGAAACTGCATCTGCTGCCCCGCCGCGAGGGTCTGCTCGTTGAAGCAGAAGCAGGCGGTCTTGTGGAAATACTTGCCCACCTTGTCGGGGGTCACGTTGTAGACCGCGATGCCGGTGACCGGGGTCGCCGCGAGGTTGCGGGCGGTGTAGAAGGCCACCTGCTCCTCGCCGAGCGGCAGCGTCACCTCGGACTGCACGGGGGCGAACTTCCAGTCGAGGTTGGGGTTGGTGTCGGCGTTGAACCGCACGGTCACCAGCCGCGCCGTCGCCCCGGGTGCGGCGGCAAGGCCGATCTTGGGCGTCCCGTTGTAGCCGGTGACCGAACAGAACAACTTGTAGAGCGGGAGGGCCGCGAAGGAGAGGCCCACCATCCCCGCCACCACCGCGACCAAGACGGCCGCAACCCAGGTGTTGCCTCGCCCCCGCCCCATCCTGTCAGGACTTGGTCAGCTTGACCCAGGCGATCGCGTAGAAGATCGCGCACAACACGAGCAGCGCCACCAGCATCGCCACGTTGCGCCCGCGCCGGCGTCGCGCGATGAGGTCGGATTCGGCGCGGCTGATCGGCGCTGTGTCAGGCGACCGCATTCACCCGACCAACCGATCCAACGCCAAAGCGCCGAACAGGACGAACAGGTAGTAGATGGAAAACTTGAACGCGGATTTCGCCGGCGCGTCGCGCGTCAGGCTGACCCCGCGCGCGTCCTGGCGATCGCGCACGACGCCCACCGCCTTGACCAGGAACACCGCGCCGAGCACCAACGCCGCCGCCGCATAGATCAGGCCGGCGAAGCCGAGCAGCCAGGGGGCCAAAGACAACGGCACCAGCAGCAAGGTGTAGACGAGGATCTGCCGCCGGGTTTCACGCGCGCCGGCGACGACGGGCAGCATCGGCACGCCGGCGCGC